>JAKSBY010000114.1 GCA_022360855.1 Sphingomonadales bacterium
CATCGACCACGTCATCGCCAACGGCTTCGCTGGCGAAGAAACCCGCGAGCTGTTTCAAGTCGTCGAGTCCGTCGACGACGTTTTGCCGACCTTGGAAGCCGGCCCGACCTCCCGGATGGAGCCGGAAACAGCGCTGCTTTAACGGCCTTTTTTATTGCACCGCGCAATGCTATAGCTCGGGGCTCCCGGCGACAGGGTCGAGGCCCGCCGCCACCCCTCCTATTCTAAGTTCCAGACGAGGCATCCATGGCGAAGATCAAGGTGAAAAACCCGGTCGTCGAGATCGACGGCGACGAGATGACGCGGATCATCTGGCAGTGGATCCGCGAAAAGCTGATCCTGCCCTATCTCGATATCGACCTGAAATATTACGACCTCTCGATCGAGAGCCGGGACGCCACCGACGATCAGATCACCATCGATGCGGCCAACGCCATCCGCGAGCATGGCGTCGGCGTCAAGTGTGCGACCATCACGCCGGACGAGGCGCGGGTCGAGGAGTTCGGGCTGAAGAAGATGTGGCGCTCGCCCAACGGCACCATTCGCAACATCCTTGGCGGGACCGTGTTTCGCGCGCCGATCATCATGAAGAACGTGCCCCGGCTCGTGCCCGGCTGGACCAAGCCCATCGTCATCGGCCGTCACGCCTTTGGTGATCAGTACCGCGCCACCGATTTCGTGGTGCCGGGCCCGGGCAAGATGACCATTAAGTGGGAGAGCGCGGAAGGCAACGATACGATCGAGCATGAAGTCTTCGACTTCCCCGGCGGCGGCGTGGCGCTCGCCATGTATAACCTGGACAAGAGCATCTGCGACTTCGCCCGTGCGTCCATGAACTACGGCCTCAACCTCGGCTGGCCGGTCTATCTCTCCACCAAGAACACCATCCTCAAAGCCTATGACGGCCGCTTCAAGGACACGTTTGCGCAAATCTACGAAAGCGAGTTCCGCGAGAAGTTCGAGGAAGCCGGCATCACCTATGAGCACCGGCTGATCGACGACATGGTCGCGGCCGCGCTGAAATGGGACGGCGGCTTCGTCTGGGCCTGCAAGAACTATGACGGCGACGTGCAGTCGGATACGGTGGCCCAGGGCTTCGGCTCGCTCGGCCTGATGACCTCGCTCCTGATGACGCCGGACGGCAATACCGTCGAGGCCGAGGCCGCCCACGGCACGGTCACGCGGCATTACCGCATGCATCAAGAGGGCAAGGAAACCTCCACCAACCCCATCGCGTCGATCTTCGCCTGGACCGGCGGCCTCAAGCACCGCGGCCGGCGCGACGAGACGCCCGATGTGGTCGCCTTTGCCGAGGCCCTGGAACAGGTCTGCATCGAAACCGTCGAATCCGGCCATATGACCAAGGACCTCGCGCTCCTCATCGGCCCGGACCAGACCTGGATGACGAGCCAGCAGTTCTTCGACAAGATCGACGAGAACCTGCAGGCGAAGCTGGGGTAGAACGGCTCGCTGATTACGGTCCCATACCGTCATTCCCGCGAAAGCGGGAATCCATGTCGTGTCTTTTGAATGCCTGTTTTCACGGCTATGACGCTGTTCGCACCAACTAAGAGAACAAATCATGAATATTTGCCTTGACAGGCGTAGCGAAAAGTGAGAACAAAAAAAGAACAACAATCGCATTGCACGCCCATCCGCCCTGTGAAATAAGGAGGCACGCGTTATGCCGTCGGCCAATTTGAAGCTTGTTGAGGACACCACCTTGGACAAATCCAAAGCCCTGGACGCCGCCTTGAGCCAGATCGACCGTGCCTTTGGCAAGGGTTCGGTGATGAAGCTCGGCCAGAAGGAAACCCCGATCGAGATCGAGGCGATCTCCACCGGCTCCCTCGGCCTCGATATCGCGCTCGGCATCGGCGGGCTGCCCAAGGGTCGCGTCATCGAGGTGTTCGGCCCGGAAAGCTCCGGCAAGACGACCTTGGCGCTGCACGCGGTGGCCGAAGCGCAGAAGCTCGGCGGCATCGCCGCCTTTATCGATGCCGAGCACGCGCTCGACCCGGTCTATGCCAAGAAGCTCGGCGTCGATGTCGGCGAGCTTCTGATCTCCCAGCCCGATACCGGCGAGCAGGCGCTGGAGATCGCCGATACCCTGGTGCGCTCCGGCGCGGTCGACGTGCTGGTGATCGACAGCGTCGCCGCGCTCACGCCGCGGGCCGAGCTCGAAGGCGAGATGGGCGACAGCCATGTCGGGCTGCAGGCCCGGCTGATGAGCCAGGCCTTGCGCAAGCTCACCGCGTCGATCTCCAAGTCCAACTGCATGGTCATCTTCATCAACCAGATCCGCATGAAGATCGGCGTCATGTACGGCAATCCAAAGACCACGACCGGCGGCAACGCACTCAAATTCTACGCTTCCGTGCGCCTCGACATCCGCCGCATCGGCCAGATCAAGGAGCGCGACGAAGTAATCGGCAACGCGACCCGGGTCAAGGTGGTCAAAAACAAGGTGGCGCCGCCCTTCAAGAAGGTCGAGTTCGACATCATGTATGGCGCCGGCATTTCCAAGACCGGCGAGCTGATCGATCTCGGCGTGACCGCCGGCATCGTCGAGAAGTCCGGCTCCTGGTTCTCCTACGACAGCCAGCGCATCGGCCAGGGTCGGGAGAACGCCAAGCGCTTCCTCACCGACAACCCGGATGTCGCCGAAGCCATCGAGACCGCGATCCGCCGCAATGCCGGTCTCCTCGGCGAAGCGCTGATGTCTGAGATCGCCGAAGAAGACGACGGCGCCGAGGCCGTGTCCAACTAAACCGCGCGCACCGCGGCTTGCCGGCATATGGAACAGCGCGTCAGCCTGATCTCGCTCGGCGTTCGGGACATTGCCGGGAGCCGAGCCTTCTACGAGCGCCTCGGCTGGCAGGCCAACGAGGCCTCCAGCAATGATTCGATCGTGTTTTTCGAACTCGGCGGCGTGCTGCTGGGGCTCTATGGCCGCGCCGCCTTGGCCGAAGACGCACAGGTGCCCGACAGCGAACCCGGGTTTTCGGGCGTAGCACTCGCCCACAACGTGCGCAGCCGCGCTGCGGTCGAGGCGACCCTGGAAGAGGCGCGCCGCGCCGGCGCGCGCATCCTCAAACCGGCCCAGGAAGTCTTTTGGGGCGGTTATTCCGGCTATTTCGCCGATCCCGACGGTCATCTCTGGGAGGTCGCCTACAATCCCTATGCGCCGCTGGACGACGAGGGCCGCATGCAGCTCGGCGCCGGTGCCGCGGAAACCTGATACAGGCTTGGTCCGGGCCTCCTAGACAGAGCGCAGGGCAATCGTTAAAAGCCACTTTCACCGCACTGCCCCGACCGGCAGCGCAGCAAACGAGCCCGGGCTATGTCGAGCACCAACGAGATTCGCAGCGCGTTTTTGGACCATTTTCGGGCCGTGGGGCACGAGATCGTGGCCTCGGCGCCGCTCGTGCCGCTGAACGACCCGACTCTGATGTTCGTAAACGCCGGCATGGTGCCGTTCAAGAACGTCTTCACCGGGGTCGAGACCCTGCCCTATTCCACCGCCGCGTCGTCGCAGAAATGCGTCCGCGCCGGCGGCAAGCACAACGATCTCGATAATGTCGGCTACACGGCGCGCCATCACACCTTCTTCGAGATGCTCGGGAACTTCTCCTTCGGCGACTATTTCAAGGAGCGCGCCATCGCGCTCGCCTGGGATCTCGTGCACAAGACCTTCGATTTGCCGGCGGAGCGGCTGATCGTCACGGTCTTTCACGAGGACGACGACGCCTACGATCTCTGGCGCGAGATCGCCGGCCTGCCGGACGACCGCATCCTGCGCATCGCGACAGCGGACAATTTCTGGTCCATGGGCGATACCGGCCCCTGCGGCCCTTGCTCCGAGATCTTCTTCGACCACGGCGAACACCTGCCCGGCGGCCCACCGGGCTCGGCGGACGAGGACGGCGATCGCTTTGTCGAGATCTGGAACCTGGTTTTCATGCAATTCGATCAGGTCACCAAGGAGAATCGCGAGGACTTGAAGAACCCCGGCATCGATACCGGCATGGGGCTCGAGCGCATCGCCGCGGTGCTGCAAGGCACCCACGATAACTACGAGATCGACCTGTTTCGCGCGTTGATCGCGGCCTCGGAAGAGGAGACATCGACCAAAGCCGAAGGCGACAGCCGAGCGTCGCACCGGGTGATCGCCGATCATCTGCGGGCGTCCAGCTTCCTGATCGCCGACGGCGTTTTGCCGGCCAATGAAGGGCGCGGCTATGTGCTACGCCGGATCATGCGCCGCGCCATGCGCCATGCCCATATGCTCGGTGCCAAAGACCCCCTGATGCACAAGCTCGTTCCCGCCCTGACGGCGCAGATGGGGCAAGCTTTCCCCGAGCTCGTGCGCGCCGAGCCCCTGATCGCCGAGACCCTGCGGCTTGAAGAGACCCGTTTCAAGGAAACGCTCTCGAACGGACTCCGGCTGCTCGATGAGGCGGTTGGCGACCTGTCGACGGGCGGGGAGCTGCCCGGCGAGATCGCCTTCAAGCTCTACGACACCTACGGCTTCCCCCTCGACCTCACGGAGGATGCGCTCAAGGCGCGCGGGTTTACCGTCGACGCCGCGGGATTCGAGACCGCCATGGCCGAACAACGCGCCAAGTCGCGGGCCGCCTGGGCCGGGTCCGGCGAGACCGCGACCGAGGAGGTGTGGTTCGATATCCACGAAGAATGCGGCGGCACGGAGTTCCTCGGCTATCGGGCGGCCGAGGCCGAAGGCCGCGTTCAGGCCATTGTGGTCGACGGCAAGCGCGTCAAGCGCCTGGAGGCTGGAACCAAGGCCGCCATCGTCACCAACCAGACGCCGTTCTATGGCGAATCCGGCGGCCAGATCGGCGATATCGGCGTGATCTCAAGCAAGTCGGGCGCCAGCTTCACAGTCACCGATACGAAGAAGGCCCTGGGCGCGCTGCATATTCACGTCGGCCGTCTGGCCTCCGGGACGCTCGAAGCCGGCGACGAAGTCGATATGGCGATCGACGCCGACCGCCGAACCAAGCTCCGCGCCAATCATTCGGCGACCCACGTCCTGCACGAGGCATTGCGGCGTGTCTTGGGCGCCCATGTCACCCAAAAAGGCTCGCTCGTGGCGCCGGACCGGCTGCGCTTCGACATCTCGCACCCCAAAGCGATCACACCCGAGGAGCTGCGCGCCGTCGAGGCCGAGGTCAATGCCATGATCCGGCAGAACCGCACCGTCGAGACCCGGCTGATGACCCCGGAGGCCGCCATCGAGGCCGGCGCCCTGGCGCTTTTCGGCGAGAAATACGGCGATGAGGTGCGCGTCGTCTCCATGGGCTTCGATGCTGAGGGCACGGACGGCAATTTCTCCGTCGAGCTCTGCGGCGGCACCCATGTCGACCGGCTCGGCGATATAGGGCTCTTTAAGATCGTCGCCGAGTCTGCCGTCTCCGCGGGCGTGCGCCGTATCGAGGCGCTGACCGGCGAAGCCGCGCGGCAATATTTCCAGGACCAGGAAGACCGCCTGCTCGACGCCGCGGCGGCCCTCAAGGTAGCCCCGCAGGAGGTTGCCGATCGGGCGGCGGCGCTGGTCGATGAGCGCAAAAGCCTTGAGCGCGAGCTCGCCAAGGCAAAACGGGAGCTGGCGTCCGGCGGCGGCGGTCAGGCGAGCTTCGAGGCGGAACAGGTCGGGGATTTCGCGCTCTACAGCCGCAAGCTCGACGATGTCGCGCCCAAGGACCTGCGGGCGCTAGCCGATACCGCCAAGACCAAGATCGGCTCCGGCGTCGTGGCGCTGGTCGCCGTCAATGAGGGCAAGGCCGCACTCCTGGTCGGCGTGACCGAAGACCTGACCGGACGGATCAACGCCGTCGACCTGGTCCGCGTCGGCGCCGAAGCGCTCGGCGGCAAGGGCGGCGGCGGACGGGCAGACATGGCGCAGGCCGGCGGGCCCGACGGCGCCGCGGCAGACACGGCGCTCAATTCGATCCGCGACGCGCTCGGCCGGCTCGCGAGCGCGGCATAGTCCCAAAGTCGCGATGAGCCTCGAGGCGATCCGCCACCGAACCTTCGAAATTCTCGAGATCGGGCCCTATGGCAGCCGCCTCAATCGGTTGGTCGACGTCTTTCTGATCGTCCTCATCCTCGCCAATGTGGTGGCCGTGGCCGCGGAGACCGTGCCTCGGCTGCAGGCCGCCTACCGCGCCTATTTCGTCGCCTTCGAGGTGTTTTCAGTCATCGTCTTCACGGTGGAGTATGCGCTTCGGGTCTGGGTGGCGGCCGATGATGTGCGTCACGGAGCCGGCTCGGCGGCAAGCCGGCGCTGGCGCTTCGTCCGTTCGCCTTTGGCAGTCATCGACCTTTTGGCCATCCTGCCCTTCTACGTCTTCTTCTTTGCCGCGCCGGACCTCCGGTTCCTGCGCATCTTCCGGCTGGTCCGCCTCTTCAAGCTGGCGCGCTACTCCCCGGCCGTCGCCGCGCTGGCCCGGGTTTTTTATGACGAACGCCGCGCCTTGATGGGGGCGCTCATCATCATGTTCGGGCTCGTCCTGGTGTCCGCCTCGGTCATGTATTTCGTCGAACGCCAGGCCCAGCCCGAAGCCTTCGGCAGCATCCCGCAGGCGACCTGGTGGGCGCTCGTTACCCTGACCACGGTCGGCTATGGCGACGTCGTCCCCGTCACGCTCCTCGGCCGCATCCTCGGTTCGGTCGTGATGATCTTCGGCCTCGCGGTCTACGCGATCCCGATCGGCATTATCGCGTCTGGGTTTTCAAGCGAGATCCACCGCCGCGAATTCATGGTGCGTTGGGGATTGATCGCCAAGGTCCCGTTGTTTCGGGGCCTGGATGCCGAGACAATCGGCGATCTCAGCCGCTACCTGAAGGCCGTCGTGGTCGAAGCGGGCACCGTCCTGTCGCGCCCCGGCCAGGTCCTGCACGAACTCTTTTTCGTCGTCTCGGGCGAGCTCTCGGCCGAGATCGGCAAACACGTGACAACGCTTGGAGAAGGGGACTTTTTTGGCGAGGGCGGTCTTATCGAAGACGCGCCCGCGCGCACGACCATAACGGCCAGGACCTCCTGCCGCCTGATGGTGCTCGCCGGCCACGACTTCAAGCACCTGCTCAAGAGCCGGCCCGAGTTGGCCGCGCGCGTCGGCGAGGCTGCCGAACAGCGTCTCAAACAACTCGTAGAGGTTGGGGAAATCGGCGCCGAAGAAGCCGAGGCGCTGTTTGACAATCTCAAGCGATGGTGGGAGCCCCCTTCCGGGACTTGAGGTCTATCGTTCGATCAGCTCGATCTTGTAGCCGTCCGGGTCTTCGACAAACGCGAGTACCGTCGAGCCGTGCTTCATGGGCCCCGGCGGGCGGGGTACGTTGATGCCCGCCTCGGTCAGCCGGTCGCAAACGCCATAGATGTCTTTCACGCCAACGGCGATGTGGCCAAAACCGGTACCGAGATCGTAGTCGGACTCCTGCTCCCAGTTATGGGTAAGCTCCAGCACGGTATTTGTGGCCTCGTCACCATAGCCCAGGAACGCCAGGGTAAATCGGCCGCCGGGGTAATCGTGTTGCCGCAGAACCTGCATGCCCAGATGATCGCAATAGAAAGCGATGGAGGCGTCCAGATCCCGGACCCGGATCATGGTATGAAGCAGGCGGTGCCCCGTCGGGCCGTTATCAGGCATCGTCGCGGTCCACGAGCATGGCCGAGTAGGTCGCCTCCGCCACCTTTTGGCCATCGACCAGGCCCTCCGCCTTGAATCGCCAAACCGCGCCACGCTGGCGCTCCTTGGCCACATGCAGCCGCAGCACGTCGCCGGGCAGCACGGGCTTGCGGAAACGTGCGCCGTCGATCGTCATGAAATAGACGAGCTTGGACGCTTTATCGTCCGGCGTGGCGAGCCCGAGGCTGTGGACCACAAGCGCGGCGGCGGTTTGCGCCATCGCTTCGACGATGAGGACGCCCGGCATTACTGGTGCGCCCGGGAAATGGCCCTGGAAAAACGGCTCGTTCATCGTGACATTCTTGATGCCCACGGCGCTTTCGCCGAGCACGATGTCTTCGAGGCGGTCGATGAGCAGCATGGGGTAGCGATGCGGCAGCCGCTCCATCAATTCGGAGATACCGAGGCTTTGCGCCGCCCCTTCGCTCATTCGTCCCCCCTTACGCCCTTTGTCTGGTCAGTTGCTCAGCGAAACCTGGAAGCTCGGCATCGCCTGATCAAGCTGCTCAATGACCTCCGTGGTCACGTCGAGCCCGGAAATATGATCGGCGACGAAGTTCTTGTCCAGGATCATGGTCGCACCGCGGCCTTCCATGATCGAGCGCACGATGGGACGCAGTGAACGCTGGATTTCGACATTTGCCTGCTGCACGGCGCGCTGGCGGGCCTGCTGCTTCTGCTGAAGCTCCTGACGCGCCGTTTGCGCCTTGACCTGAAAATCGCGGACCCGCTGCTCATAAGCGTCGGGCGAAATGATCGACTTCTGCTTGACGATTTCCTCTTCCTGCGTGCGCAGCTCTTCTTCGAGCTGACGGACGCGGTTTTCCAGCTCGACCCGGTTGCTCTCCATTTGCGCGGCAACGTCCTTGCCGACGAGAGATTCTTGGGTCACCCGCTGAAAATCGATCACCAGGATTACCGCCGTCGGGACCTGCTGCGCCAGGGCGACCTGGCTGAATGCAATCGCGCCGGCGATGAGAACGCCGATTGCAACGGCAAAACGAGACTGTGTGTTCATCATGATCATCTTCTCTGATTGCTAGAATACCGTACCTACGTTGAACTGAAGGAACTCGGTTTGATCGAAGGGCTCCTTAATGACCGTACGCGATAAGTCAATACGGAAAGGACCAAACGGCGAATCCCACGAGAACCCGACGCCCACGGAAAGCCGGGGCGATGCCGGGTTGACGATGATGGGATCGCCCATATCGCTGAACTCCTCGTCGAGGTCGAGATCCCAGAGGGAACCGACATCGGCGAAGATGCTGGCCTCGATGCCGAGTTCGCGCGCGGCGGAGCCGATCGGAAGCTTGACCTCGGCGGTGCCGACATAAAAGACGTTGCCGCCGAGCGAGTCGTTGTTGACCACGTCGCGCGGGCCGAGCCCGGCGACCTCGAAGCCGCGAATGCGCGGCGTGCCCAGGAAGAAGTTATCATTAATGCGGATATCTTGCCCGAGACCGAAGATGGCGCCGCCTTCTACGCCGAGTCGCAGCACGAAGCCGCGCCACAGGCGGAAGTAACGATCGACATCGAGCCGGCTGCGAAGATAGCGGATGTCGCCGCCGACACCGGCAAAATCCTGGCTAAACACGCCGCGCAACCCGCGCGTCGGGCGCAGGCGGTTGTCGAGCGTGTCGTAAATCAGGCTATAGCCGACCAGGGACGTCGTCGTCTTGCCGAGCGAATCCAGGATGAAGCGCGACACCGGGATGCCCGCCGGGATCTGAATATCGTCGCGCCTGAGCGTATATCTGAGGCCGAGCGCGAGATATTCCGTAAGCGGCAAGCCCGCCCTGAGCGCGCCGCCAAAGGAACGCTGCCGGAAGGAGCTCTCGGTAATGCTGTCGATCTCCCGCAGGAACAGGTCGAAGCCGGCCGCGATCTGGCGGTTCAGGAAGTAGGGCTCGGTAAAGCCAAGGTCAATCTGCTGGCGGCGGCTCGAAAAGGTCACGCCGAGCCGCAAATCCTGCCCCTTGCCGAGCAGGTTTCGCTCGCGGATCGAGACGTCGATAATGAAGTTGTCGACGCTGGAGAAGCCGGCGCCGATCGAAAGCTCGCCGGTCGCCTGCTCCTGCACGGCGACATCCAGGATCACCCGGTCCGGCTGAGTCCCGGGAATCTGCTCGATCTCCACTTCACGGAAGAAGCCGAGCGCGTTGATGCGTTGCTCGGAGCGGTTCAGCCGCGACGAGTTGAACGCATCGCCTTCGACGAGGCGGAACTCCCGCCTGATTATCCGGTCCAAGGTCCGCACGTTGCCGTGGATGTCGATCCGCTCGATATAGGTCCGCGGTGCTTCCAGAATCCGGAAGGTGATGTTGATCGTCCGCTCCGCCCGGTCGCGGCGCACGCGCGGGCGGATGTCGAGAAAGGCGTAACCCAGGAGCCCGGCCGCGTTGGTCAAGACCTCGATCGTGTCTTCGATGAGTTTGGCGTTATAGCGCTGCCCCTCCTTCATCAGGAGAAAGTTGCGGAAGATCACCGGGTCGATGTCGCGGATATCGCTTTCGAGCTCGACGGTCCCGAAATTGTAGGTTTCACCCTCTTCCAGGGTGAAGGTGATGAAGAACTGCTCGCGGTCCGGCGTCAGTTCGGCAACGGCGGAGATAATACGGAAATCCGCGTATCCGTTCTGCAGATAGAATTGCCGCAGCTGCTCGCGGTCGAATGCGAGGCGATCGGGATCGTAGGTGTCGTCGGAGGTAAAGAGGCGCCACCAGCGCGCCTCGCGCGTGGCGATTTCGTCGCGCAGCCGGCCGTCCTTGTATCTCTCATTGCCGAGGAAGCGGATCCTGCCGACCTTGGTTTTGGGGCCTTCGTTGATCTCGAAAACGAGGTTGACCCGGTTTTGCGGCAGTTGGATGATTTTCGGCTCGACGACGGCGGCAAAGCGGCCGCTGCGGCGGTATAGCTCGAGAATGCGCTGCACATCCGCCCGGACCTTGGCGCGGGTGTAGACGATGCGTGGCTTAAGCTGTACCTCGTCCCTGAGCTCGTCATTGTCGAGCTTGCGGTTCCCTTCGAAGACGATGCGGTTGATGATCGGATTCTCGACCACGACGATGCTTAGGGTACTGCCCTGCTGCACGAGCCGCACATCGGCAAACAGGCCCGTCGCGAACAGCGCCTTCAGGCTGTCGTCGAGTTTTTGGGAATCGAAGGGGTCGCCGAGCTTGACCGTGAGGTAGGAGGCGATGGTCTCCGGCTCGATCCGCTGGTTGCCCGACACCGTAACGCGCTGGATCACCACGACATCCTGGGCGAGAGCCCCGATGCTCGCGAGCAGGGTTAACGCCAGCAAACCAAACGCCGCCGCGTGCCGAAATACCCCAGTGTTCAAAAACCTCACCACCCTTGGAAACCGCCCTTGTATTTTTTGTTGGGAATTAGGCCGCAAACTCATCAATGGAGATGCCCGGGATCGCTCCCAGAGGCTGCTCAAGCCCGTTGCGGCCTCGAAAGCGGGCCCTTAGGCCCCCGGTGAGAGGCCGCAACGGGCTTGAGCAGCCTCTGGGAGCGACCGCTTCGCGGCGCGCGACCTTTGCCGTTTGGACGGCGTCGCGTCGTCGGTCACGATGCGCTGCATCGCTCCCTCCTAACTCCTTGCCAAACGGCAAATCTCGCTGCGTCACGGGCGTCTCCATTGATGAGTTTACGGCCTGATTGTTATGACGTCAGATCGTTCCAGGTCAGGAAGATCAATAGGCTCAAGACAAGCGCCAGCCCGACCATGTAGCCGAATTCCTGGACACGCGCCGACAGCGGTTTCCCCCGAACCGCCTCCGCCCCGTAATAGAGCAGATGCCCGCCGTCAAGCATGGGAATCGGCAACAGATTGACCAGACCGAGATTGATCGACACCAGCGCGACGAAGGAGATAAACCGCTCGAACCCGAGGCTGGCCTGCTGGCCGGCAAATTTAGCGATCTTCACCGGGCCACCCAGCTCGTCGAGCGAGCGCACCCCCATGATCACCTGACCGAGGCCGATCAGCATGGTTTCGGTCAATTCGACGGTCCGAACGGTCGAGACCCAAAGCGCCGAGATGGGGCCGTGGCTGACGATCTCCGTCTCTCGGCCCTCGATCCCCAAAAGCCCCCTCTCGTATCGATTTCCGAACCGGTCGACCTCCACATGGCGTTTCGGGACGACAGCTATGTCCATAAGCTGATCGCCGCGCTCGACGGTCACCAGAAGGCGCTGCTCGGGATACATGACGACGTGGCCGACGATGTCCTGGAAATTCTCAATCCGGTCGCCGTCGATCGTCGTGATGCGGTCACCGAGCTGAAAACCCGCCGTCTCGGCGGCCCCGCCCTCGACAAGGCCCGTGATCACCGGCTGGGTGACCGCCTGGCCGTAGCTGACATAGAATCCGGCAAAAATCAGGATGGCGAACAGGAAATTGACGATCGGCCCGGCCGCAACGATTGCGGCGCGCTGCCCGAGGCCCTTGTGATGAAACGCCACGGCGCGTTCCTCGGGCGTCATCTCGGCGAGCCCTTCGCCGGGCGTGCTGGCGGCGCCGGCGTCGCCGAAAAACTTCACATAGCCGCCCAAAGGCACCCAGCTGATCTTCCAGCGCGTGCCCTTGGAATCGTTCCAGCCGACGATTTCAGGGCCGAAGCCGATGGAAAAGGTCTCGACGCGAACGCCGTTCCAGCGGGCGACCAGGTAGTGGCCCATCTCGTGGACGAACACGAGCGGCGTCAAAAGCGCCAGGAAGGCGAGCAGGATAAACCACAGGCTGGGATCTGACACGGGTTCCATCAGTCAAATCCTTTCGCGGCGGTGGCTATCGATGTGGTGGGAGACATACGCATGGTTACACTAGTGTCGCAACGATTTCCTGAGCCAGGCGACGGGCGGCGGCGTCCGTGGCATAAACATCGTCCAGCGTATCGATCCGCGAGTGCGTATAACGCTCAAGCGTTTCTCCAACTACTCCGGCGATGTCGAGAAAGCCGATCTTGCGATCAAGAAAGCCGCAGACAGCCACCTCATTGGCGGCGTTGAGGATAGTAGGAGCCGCCCCCCCGCTTTGCAAGGCTTCGCGCGCCATGAACGGCGCCGGAAACCGGGCTTTGTCGACGTCCTCGAAGGTCAGCGAGCCGATTTCGGCGAAGTTGAGCTGCTGCGCCGGTGTCGCCATGCGATCGGGCCAGGCCAGCGTGTAGGCGATGGGCGTGCGCATGTCCGGCGAGCCGAGCTGGGCCAGTACCGAGCCGTCGACATACTCCACCATCGAATGGATTACGGACTGAGCGTGGATGACGATCTCGATCTGTTCCGCGGTCACCGGAAACAGATGATAGGCCTCGATCAGCTCGAGGCCCTTGTTCATCATCGTCGCGGAATCGACGGAAATCTTCGCGCCCATGTCCCAATTCGGATGCGCGACCGCCTGTTCGGGCGTCACCGCCGCCAGCTTTTCAAGCGGGCTTGCCCGGAACGGCCCGCCCGACGCGGTCAGTATAATCCGGCGGATGGCGTCGGCGCGGTCGAATTCGAAGACCTGAAAGATGGCGTTGTGCTCGGAATCGACGGGGAGCAGCGTGGCGCCGTGCTTTTCAACTTCCCGCATCATCAGATCGCCCGCGCAGACCAAGCACTCCTTGTTCGCCAAGGCGACCGTTGCCCCGCGCCGCACCGCCTCGAGGGTCGGTTGCAGCCCCGCCGCTCCGACAATCGCGCCCATCACCAGATCGGACGGCCGCGATGCAGCCTCCACCAGCGCCTGCCGGCCGGCTGCCGCCTTGATGCCCGTTCCCTCCAGTTCGTCCACCAAGGCATCGAATTTATCGTCATTGCCAATTACGGCGATTTCTGGGCGGAACTGGCGGGCCTGCTTGGCCAAAAGGGCGACATTCTCATGCGCCGTGAGCGCGACCAGGCTGAACCGGTCGGGCGCGCGCCTGATCAAATCCAACGTGTTGCATCCGACCGAGCCGGTCGAGCCCAGGATGGTGACCGAACGGGGCGCGGTCCCGGGCTGGATCTTCGGAGCCGCCATTATGCTATCCCCCATTGTGGATTGAACAGGACGGCCAGGCCGACGCTGGCGGCGACGAGGACGATCCCGTCAACACGGTCCAGCAACCCGCCATGGCCGGGGATCAAATGGCCGGAGTCCTTGGCGCCAAAGCGGCGTTTGATGCCGCTCTCCAGGAGATCGCTGATCTGCTCGATGACCGCCAGACCGGCGCTGAGGGTCGCCATCATCACCGCCTGGCCGAAGTCCAGGGCCAGCGAAACGATTGCGCCGCCGAGCGCCGCGAGCGCCATGCCGCCAAAAAGCCCGGCCCAGGTCTTTTTCGGGCTCAGCCTGGGCGCCAGTTTGGGCCCGCCGATACCCTTGCCGGCGAAATAGCCGCCGATATCGGTCAGCCAGACGACCAGCAGCAGCCACAGGATCACCAC
>JAKSBY010000195.1 GCA_022360855.1 Sphingomonadales bacterium
CGCGGCGCTCATCGAGTTGTCGACGCTGGTGGTCGGATCGTTCCGCAAGGCGCTCGAGAGCCTCGACATCACGGCGCCCTTCTTTATCAGCCAGAACGACGGGACCCTGATGGGCGCCGACTATGTGGAGCGCTATCCGGTCCTGACCTTTGCCTCGGGCCCCACCAACAGCATGCGCGGCGCCGCCTTCCTGTCCGGGCTGAAGGATGCCATCGTCGTCGATATCGGCGGCACGACCACCGATGTCGGCGTGCTCGCCAATGGCTTCCCGCGCGAATCCGCGGTGCCGGTCGATATCGGCGGGGTGCGCACCAATTTCCGCATGCCGGACATTCTGGCGGTCGGGCTCGGCGGCGGAAGCTATGTCCGCCAGTCGGGCGAAGGCGTGACGGTGGGGCCGGACTCGGTCGGCTACGAACTCACCCAGAAGGCGCTCGTCTTCGGCGGCGATACGCTGACCGCGACCGATATCGCGGTCGCCGCCGGGCAGGCGGAGCTCGGAGACAAAGAGCCGCTCGCGGCACTGGAGAGCGGTCTTGTCGATTGCGGCCTCGCCAGCATCCGGGAGATCGCCGAGGACGCCATCGACCGCATGAAGACGAGCGCCGAGGCCGTCCCCATCATCCTTGTCGGCGGCGGCTCGATCCTTATCGGCAGCGACCTCAAAGGTGCCTCCAACCTGCTCAGGCCCGAGCATGCCGGCGTCGCCAATGCGATCGGCGCGGCCATGGCGCAAGTCGGCGGCGAGACGGACCGGGTGTTCTCCTATGACGCCATGGGCCGCGACGGCGCGCTCGAGGCCGCCAAGGCGGAATCGGTTTCCAAGGCCGTCGATGCCGGCGCCGACCCGGCCTCGGTGCAGATCCTCGACGTCGAGGAGATCCCGATGGCCTATATGCCGGGCGGCTCGGTGCGGGTCCGTGCCAAGGCGGTCGGCGATTTGGTGCTCGACGGCGGGCCGGCCCAGCCATGAAGCTGACGCTTGACGATCTCCACGACTATGTGCGCGGCGCCGCCTTTCTGGGCACCGGCGGCGGCGGCGACCCCTATATCGGCCGGCTGCTCCTCAAGCAGGAGATCGAGGACGGCCGTCATCCCACGATTATCGATCCGGAAGAGCTCGATGACGAGGCGCGGGTCGCGACCGCTGCGGCCATGGGCGCACCCACCGTCATGCTCGAGCGGTTCCCCAAGATCGAATCCCTCGAGGCCGCCCTGGAGACGCTGCAAAAGCGCCTCGGCCACAAATTCGATGCCTTGATCGGCGCCGAGGCGGGCGGGATCAACGGCACCCTGCCGCTGATCGCCGGGGCCAGGACCGGCCTGCCCGTGGTCGATGCCGACGGCATGGGCCGGGCCTTCCCGGAATTGCAGATGGTGACCTACAACATCTACGGCCTTTCCGCCGCGCCCGTGGTCATGGCCGACGATCACGGCGACCGCGTGGTCGTGGAAGCGGGCAGCAACAAGAAGGTCGAGGCCTATGCCAGGTCGGTGATCATGGCCATGCACGGCCAAGCGCAGATCGCGCTCTATGCCATGACCGGCGCGGAGGCGAAGCGGTCAGCGGTGCGCAATACGCTGTCGATGGCGCTCGACATCGGCCGCGCCATCAGCGCCGCCCGGCGCGGCAACGCGGACCCGGTGCAAGGCCTCCTGGAGCATTTGCGCGCGCGCGCCGACAAGCGTTTTGCGGCCGAGCTCTTCACCGGCAAGATCGTCGATCTGGCGCGCGAGACGCGTGCCGGCTTTGCCTTCGGCCATGTCAGGATCGCCGGGCTCGGGCCGAATGGCGGCGACTGCGAGATCGCCTTCCAGAACGAGAATCTGCTGGCGAAACGCGACGGCGAGATCGTCGCCATGGTGCCGGACCTGATCTGCATCGTCGACGGCGAGACTGCCGAGCCGATCACCACCGAAGGCCTCAAATACGGCCAGCGGGTCCGGGTCATCGGCGTCAGCGTTCCGCCGATCATGCGCACGAAGGAGGCGCTCGCCGTCTTCGGCCCCCGCTGCTTCGGCCTGGACATGGATTTCGAGCCGATCGAAACATTGCTTGGGTGAACGATTCGGGCCGGTCCGCGATCTCGGCATCGGTAAGATCGAGGTCTGGGGCACCGATGGAAAGCGCGTTCGATAAGGCCGGCCGCAAACGCCCTATCGTCGTCGTTTCTGGCCGCGCTTGATACGCGTCAGGATGAACAGATAGATGCCGGTCAGCCACATGATAAACAGCAGGATGCCCGACGGCAGGAAGAGATAGAGCTTGGTCCAGCCGGCGAAAAACGAGCCGTCGTGGATCGATTCGATCAGGTCCGAGCGCCGATAGGCGACCTGGAGGACTTCCGCCGTCGTCGTGTCCACCTGCACCTCCCAGCGCGAGCGGGAGACGAATTTCACGATGCCGTCCTTCGGCTTGAAATCGACCCGCGCGAGGTCTTCCCAGCGTTCGATCCCGGCCGCGTCGACACCACGGGCTGCGTCGAACATCGCTGCCAGCGTGGCGGCGGGGAAGCCCGCAGACGCGCCACCTGCCGTCGGCGGCTGGATCCAGTCGACGTCTTTCTTGAGCATGAGCAGTACGCCGGCGCCGATGGCGATGACCAGCGGCACGGCAATGAAAATGGAGGTCCAGTGGTGGATTTTTCGGAACAGAATCTGCGGCTTCACGAGCAACTCTTAGGCAGCCATCGGCGCCCACAACTTAGCACATAACCGCCGTTTCGCTACTCCGCAGCCTGCTCGGTCTGTTTGGCCTCCAGGTCCGAGATGATCGTGCTCCACACAAGATCGCCCATCACGTTGATGGTGGTGCCGCCCATGTCGATCAGCCGGTAGATGCCGGCGACAATCGCGGCGATCTCCAGCGGCAGATTGAAGGCCTGTACGAAGATGAAGGCGATCACCAGGCCGCCCCCCGGGATGCCGCCGGAGCCTTCGGACAGCACCAGGCCGACGAATACGATCGAGATCTGCGCCTGCAGGCTGAACTCGACGCCGGCGGCCTGGGCGGTGAACAGCAGAACGCCGGCGAGCATGATCGCCGTGCCGTCCTTGTTGAGCTGGGCGCCGAGCGGCAGGGTGAAGCTGTAGACGTTTTGTGGCAGGCGGAGCCGGTTCTGCGCCACGTCCATGGCGACGACCAGGCTCGCCAGGCTGCTCGTGGTCGCCGCCGTGGTGGCATAAAGCGGTGCCGTGGTCTTCAGCCAGTTCCACGGGTTCCTCCGCGACAGGACGACGAGCAGGAACATGTAGAAGAAGACCATGAGGAGCTGGGCAAACCATACTGAGAAGATGAACTTCGTCAGCGGCCCGAAGATCGCCGAGCCGTGCTCGCCCACGGTCGCCGCGGCCAGGGCACCGACGCCGATCGGGCCGAAATACAGAACCAGCGTCACCAGCTTGCGCAAGAGATGGGCGACGAGCGCGAAGAAATCCTGCAGCTTCTCCTTCTGCTCGGCCGGCAGCAGCAGGGTGGTGATGCCGAGGAAAATGGCGAAGACGACGACCTGGGCGATGTTGCCGGAGGAGAAGGCCTCGAAAACATTGTCGGGAAACAGGTTGAGGATAACGCCGAGCAGGTTGGGAACTTCGCCGAATGTCTCGTCTACTGGCTCCGAGAGCTCCATGCCGTCGCCGGGCCGGGTCTGGCTGGCGATAAACAGGCCGACGGTCAGCGCCATCGCCGTCGTCGTCAGATAATAGAGCAGCGTGCGGACGCCGAGGCGGCCCAAGACGCCGATGTCCGAGATGCTCGTGATGCCGGCGATCAGGTTGAAGAAGACCAGCGGAATCGCCGACATCAAGAGCAGCCGGATGAAGATATCGCCGATCGGTTTGACGATGGTCGCCTCTTCGCCGAACACGATGCCGGCGACGATGCCCAAAAACATCCAGATGAGGATTTTGACGCCTAGGGAAAGCTCTTTGTATTTCTTATAGATGGTCATGTAACTCTAAGGTCCTCAACCGCCCGCCGGCCTATCCAAGGCCTTGAAAGCGCGCTCAAGAAGAATGTCGTAGTAGTCGGAAAAATTCTCTCGCGTGACCGGGATGAATTCATCGACCTGGGCCGGGTTGCCCTCGAGGACCTGCCCGTTGGGCCGGATCGTGTGGCCGATGTTCCACATGAAGGTGACGACCGGTTTGCCGCTTATGGGGAAGCGCACGGCCTCTTCCCATTCCCAGGTGTTGGAGTAGCCGCCCGCCGGCATGCCGATCGCATGACACAGCCTGTTGTCGATGACCATGGAGGCGAACTGATCCAGATGCGAGCCGCCATTGGGCAGGAACAGGCAGACCATGCGGCCGGTGAAATGGGCATCGGCGGGCCGGGCGATGCCGTCGGACCATTTCGGCAGGTGCGCGGACTTGAAGGGGACGTTGTTGGTGTAGGCCTGGCCGGCCTGGATTCCCTTCATCACGTCGTTGGCGAGCCAGTCCCGAAGCCACCAGCCGGCGTCGACCGTCTCGGTCACGCCGCTGTCGCGCGCCGCGTCGGTGTCGATATCGGCGATCTTCCGGCGCGCGAATTCGCCGGTGATATCGCTGATCCTGAGATTGCCGAACGTGGTCTTGAACGGCCGCGGGGTGAGCCGCTGCAGCGCGTAGACCCCCTTGGAGCCGCCGCCCGACCGGGTGCCGTCCCAGATGATGTCATGGCCGAGCCAGCCGTTCTCTCGGGCGGTCGCCATCAGCCAGTCCATGTCCTCGATCAGCTTGGAGCCGAAGCGGTGCCAGGCGATGACGAGAACGTTGTGGCCGCCGGCATGGCGGTAGAGATCGAAGGTGGTGCGCTTCTCGACGAGCGCAAAGCCGGTAAAGACGCGGTCGGAATGCCCGGCCCAGTCGATCTCGTCCGCTTCCAGATAGGGCAGGGTGAGATCGTAAGCTGTTCCGTCCGTGCCTTGGAGGGTTACGGTCAGTGTGTCTTGGTAAAGCGACGGCGGCATGAAGCGCTTCTTTTCGTTGACCGTCGGCGCCATGCGTTGCCAGAAGCCGTTCACGGACGAATAGCGATGGTAGGGTTCGAGGGCCGCAATGTAGTCGTCGGCAGGCTGGCCGTTGACGGCGACCAGGCGGTCGCCGATTTGTGGCGCCTGGCCGTCTGGGGAGAGCCGGGCGACGTCTTTTGCGAAATCCGCAACGAACAGGAAATAGCCGCCTGGCGTGCCGTAGTTGGTGTGGAAGCGGATCGGCGCGGCCACGCCGGGATCGTCGGGCACGGCGATCCCGCCTTCGGCGGCGGTGACGCTCAGATGCCGGTCATGGCGTGCATTGCTCAGCTTGACCAGGGCGTAGTAGAGCGCGTGATCGGTCTCGGCGGTCACCACCTCGTCGCGCACGGCCATCATGGACTCGCGAATGTCGTAGCCGAGCGCTTGCAGCTTGAAGTCCGAGAAGGCGCCCCGCGCCAGGGTCTTTGCGAGCAGATCGTCGAAAAGCGCCGCGCGATCCTCGGCCGTGCCGGCATCGGCAAGCGCCGGACCGGCGATGAAGGCGAGGCCGGCCGCGAGTCGGGTAAACCGTTTACAGCGCATCGGCAAACGCCTTCATGCGGGCCACGCCTTCGCGGATGTCGTCCCAGGACTTGACCGCGGTCATGCGGATGAACCGGTCGGTCGATGCGCCGAACGTGCCGCCGGGAACCACGGTCATCGACTTCTCCGCCAGGAGCGCTTCGGTGAAAGCCTGCGAGGTAAGGCCGGTCCGGCTGATATCGATCCAGGCATAAAAGCCGCCTTCCGGCGGGCTTACGCCAAGCGCCGGGTGGGCGTCCAGCTCCTCGGCGACAAAGTCGCAGCGGGCCTGCCAATCCTGCCAGAGCGGGGCCATCTTGGCGGTGATCTCCGGCGACAGGGCGGCCGCGCCGGCGGCCTGCGCGATCGAGCTGGCGCAGGTCATCAGATGCTGCTGCAGCACGACCATAGTCGAGATGACATCGGCGCTGGCATAGGCATAGCCGATGCGCCAGCCGCCCATGCTGTAGCTCTTGGTCATGCCCATCAGGCCGATGGCGTGGTCGCGCATGCCGGGCAGCGTCGCGATCGGCGTGTGTCTGCGGTCGTGCCAGGTGACGGCCTCGTATATCTCGTCGGCGATCACGAAGAGCCCACGCTCGGTGGCGACATCGGCGATCACCGCCAGGTCTTCCAGCGTATGCACCACGCCGAGCGGGTTATGCGGGCTGCAATAGAGGATCGCCTTGGTGCGGTCGGTGAGCGCCGCCCCCAGATCCTCTCTGGACCAGCGGTACCCGTTGTCCCGCGACAAGGTGGCCGCGATCGGGACGCCGCCGCAGAGCTCGATGGTCGGCGCGTAGCTGACGAAGCAGGGGTCTTCGACGATCACTTCGTCGCCCGGGTCGAGGGTCGCCATGAGCGACAGCACGAGGCCCTGCTTGCAGCCCATCGTGGCGATGACCTCGGCGTCGGGGTCGAGATCAAGGCCGTTCGCAGATTTGAGCTTGGCGGCGCAGGCCGCGAGATAGGCCGGCGTGCCGCGGGCCGGCGTCTGATGCGTATCGCCGGCGCTGAGCGCCGCCACTGCCGCGTCGCAGATGGCCGCATCGGTGGCCTCGGCCGCCCGACCCGCGGAAAAATCGAGCACCGGCGTGCCCGCGCGGCGCATGGCGGACGCCAGATCGGCGATCCGCACCGTGGAGGACTGCGGCAGCCCGAGGGCGCGCCGCGCCGGCTGCAATTTCCGGTCAACTTCCTTCAGCATCGCCTGCATAGACCTTTCCATTCGGTATCATATTATGTTTGGTGGGGCGGGATAAGGGGCGGCGATCTCCCCGCCCCCTATCCCCGGAATGCGCCCGGCCTAGAAGTTCAGCTCGATACCGCCGTAGAAGAACCGCCCGACGATGTCGTGAACCGACGCAAAGTTCTCGTCGTCACCGCTCTCCGTGCCGTCCGGCAAAAGCGGCGGCTTGTTGCCCAGCACATTGTTGATACCGAAGAACAGGTTGATATCGGTACTGGTCGGCAGCTGATAGCTGGCATAGAAGTCATGCCAGGTCTGCGCGCTGACGTTCAGGAACAGCTTCTGATCGCAGTTGTTGAACTCGATGCAGTCGTCCAGGCGGTCGTTGTCGTCCACCGACGATCCCAGGATCAGCGTCTTCCAACGCAGCTGCAGCGGACCGTTCACCCATTTCAGCGTGACGCGTGCTTGATGCCGCGCCGTATCCACCTCGCCGCGATCGTCGTCGATCACCGGACCGTCGAGCCCCGGCAGGGCCTCTTCCAGTCTCAGGATGTAGGAGTGAACCGCATTCAAGGAGAAGTCCCCGGGGATCCCCCAATTGCCCAGCTCGAAATCGTAGCGCACCGCGGAATCGATACCCGATGCGTTCAGCTCGTTGATGTTGATCTGCTGAATGTCCACCAGGTTGATCTGGCCGTCGAGCGAGCCGCGGTCGATGAGACCGCAGAACGGGTTGGCGCCAAAGCTGATCACGGAGTTCAGGTAGCACTGATCGAGGATATCATCCTCGTCGAACGACCCGATGGCGTCGGTGATCTTGATGCGATAGTAGTCCACGCTGATCGAAAGCCCCGGCGCGAAGCCTGGCGTTAGTACGCCGCCCAAGGTGATCGTGTTGGCGCGCTCCTCGCTCAGATTCGGATTGCCGCGGGTTGGCGCCTGGGCCTGCTCGTCGGCATCGACAAAGGCCGCGCCGCCCAGCGCCTGGATGATCGGGCCCAGGGTCGGGTCGGCCAGGCAGTTTTGCGCGACCGCGCCGGTATCGCCGGCTGCTACGCCGCCGCACGGATCCTCGATATCGCCCTGGCTGCCGACCGGGTTGGCAAACAGCTCGATGGTATTCGGCGCGCGCTGCGCCCGTGAGAACATGCCCCGGAGCCGAAGATCCGGCACCGGCTGCCAGGTGCCGCCGAGCTTGTAGCTGGTCACACCGCCCACCGTGCTGTAGTCGGCGAAGCGGACGGCCGCCTCGACGCCGAGATATTCGGCGAAGGGCGCGTCGCTGAAGATCGGGACGACCGCCTCGACGAAGCCTTCGACCACGTCGAAATTGCCGTCCTGGTCGATCTGGCGCGTCACCGTGCCGAGGCCGCCATTGCTGATCGGATCCCAACGCGTCCGGGTTTTCACGTCGCGGTATTCGAAGCCGGCGGCCATGCCCAGGGGCCCGGCCGGAAGCTCGAACACGTCGCCGGAGACGAAGCCACCGATGGTGCCTTCGCGGTTACGGGCGCGCAGCGCATCCTGCAGGATGATCCACTGCACGGCTTCCTCGGAGACGGCGCCGATGCCGAAGATATTGATCGGCACGCAGCCGCCGGCCCGGGCCCGCTCGTCGGCGCATTCCAGCTCTCCGGTGTCTGGATTGAAGCGCACGGTCACCGCGTCGCGGAATTTCGGAACCACCAGGTCGCCGACCCGATTCTGCGCCTGCCGGAACTCGTTGTAGCCGAAGAACAGCTCCCACTGATATTCTTCGAACAACGTGCCCTGCAGACCGGTCCACAGCCGCAGCGTATCGCGGTCGCCGCCGCGGTTGCGGTTGCCGTTCTCGGTCCAGCGGCGGCGGAAATCGATACTGGTCTCGCCTTCCGCCAATGCTTGGTCGACGATCGGCTGCGGGATGAAGGGATGGATCTCGCCGTCGACCGTGAAGAGCGGGAATTCCGTGTCCAGCCGGCTGGAATTGGCGGTGTCCGGCGCACGCTGCGAGCGCGTGTTGACATTTGACCATTGCACGTTGAGGAATGCACTTACCCAATCGGCGATGTCAAATGTCGCCTTGGTGGCCAGAATGAACCGCTCTTTCGGAATACTCAGGGTCACCGGCGCCCGGAAGTTGTAGCCGTCGGTGTCGGTATTGAAGTCGGTTTGCAGCTGGTTATTGGAATCGAAGAAGAAGTCCCTGCCGAAGAAACGGCCGCCGGGAATGTTGGAGCTCAGACCCACTTCGAGCGTGTCCGGCCCGTTGTCATCGGTATCCACCTCGAGCGGAACGAGGTAATCGGGGCGCTGGCTGCCGAAAATGGCGCTTTCCTTGTCCCAGGAGAAACTGACCATCAGATGCATGCGATCGTCGAGAATGCGGTCGCCGACGGTAAACTCGATACTGCGCTCCGTCTCGCCGCCGGCCTGCGCCGTACCGAGACGGCCCCTGAGCTCCATGCCCTCGAAGTCGTCTTTCATGATCAGGTTGACCACGCCGGTCACCGCATCGGAGCCGTAGACCGCCGATGCGCCGCCGGTGATCACCTCGACGCGCTCGATAAAGCCCGCGGGGATGGTGCTGAGATCGACCACATTGCCCGTCGACGAGTTGCCGACCGTGCGCCGGCCGTCGATCAGGATCAGCGTCCTGTTCGAACCCAGGTTTCTCAGGGATACGGTCGCGATGCCGCTGTTCTGGGTCGAGGACTGCGAGTTTTCCGGGTTGACCGCCGTGAAAATCGACGGCAACTCGGTCAGGGTCTCGCTCAGCTCGTTGAAGCCCGATTCCCTCAGATCGACGCCGCCGAGGACCACTGTGGGCGTCGGCAGCTGGAACTCGGAACGCGCGATGCGCGAGCCGGTGATGGTGACCTGATCCAAACCCTCGTCTTCGAGGGCATCGTCCTGTGCGAAGGCCTGCGACCCCTGCAAGACCGGTCCGCCCGCCGTGCAGAACGCGACCATGGCGGCACCGCAAAAGAGCGCGGATTTGCGCCAGCTATTCCCTGTCATAATCGTCTCCCTCCCAGCTCGGCCCGAGGTGACATCCCGGCGCCAGCTCATTTTTTTGACAGGTGTCAGATTAGTTAAAATGTGACAGGTGTCAAATTTTTTTGCAGAGCCGCCCGCGGAATCGGAAGAGTGTGTCTTTCCCGTGACAGGCCGCCGCGATTTTTCCGCCGGCTTTCCCTGGCCGGCATGGATTTTCGCGGGCAAGATACCCATCCGGAGATCGGATGAAGGCTGCAGGAGGATCTAAATGGCGCATATGAGACCGTTGGAAAACAGCGAGATCCCGGACGAGGAGATCAAGGCCCGGTTCAGGCATTATGAGCAGACGAGAGGCTTCACGCCGAACTCGATCCGCACCATGGCGCGGCGCCCCAACATCGTGAAGCACTTCATGGCGCTCAATCAGGCGGTGCTTTATGAAGGAACCGTGCCGGAGCAGCTCAAGATGCTGATCAGCCTGATCAGCTCATACGCGTCCGGGTGCCTCTACTGCCAGTCTCACATGGCCAATCTGTCGCATATCTATCAGGCGCCGGACGAGAAAATCGCGGCGATTCTGGACTATGAGGAGTCCGATCAGTTCACCGATGCCGAACGGGCGGCGCTCGACCTTGCATTCAAGGCCGCCCAGGTGCCGAATAGGGTCACGCAAAAGGAGTTCGATGAGCTCGCCAGGCATTTCGACGACGGCCAGATCGTCGAAATCGTCGCCTCGGTGGCGCTTTTCGGCTATCTCAACCGCTGGAACGACACGATGGCGACGATGCTGGAGCCGCTCGCCAATGAACGCGCGAACCGTATTCTCGGCGATCAGGGCTGGACCGCCGGAAAGCATGGAGAGGTGCGAGCGCCGGAGTGAATCTTGCCGCCGGCGCAACAGGAATCACCCGCTTGTAATTTGACATTCGTCAGGTTTTTGTGGTTTTTCTTTTGTCCAGATGAGTCCTGATGATCAGGAGTGAAAGACCCATGAAGACGCAGCCCAGCCAGAAGCGAAGCCAGAAGCGCGTCTCCGAGATTTTGAAGGTCACCGAGAAGCTGATTATGGAGATGCCGTTGGAGGACATCACCCCGACGGAGATCGCCAAGCGCGCGGGCATGACGCGCACGTCGCTGTATCATTTCTTCCCCTCCAAATACGAGATATTCGACGCCCTGGCCTCCCAGTACTACCAGGAGCTCCACGACCGCGTATTTACGTATTTCGACCCGTCGGAGCGTAAGGACTACCGCTCCGCATGGGCCGGTATCTCCGGCATCTATGCCGAATTCTTCAACAAGAAGCCAGCGGCGGCAACGCTGCTGTTGGGCCGCAAAGACGCCAAGCAGTTCTCGTTCACGGATACGAAGAGCAATTCGCTGGTCGCCTACGATTTGCGGCAGCTTATGCGGAACTACACGGACCTGGCCGAGCATGCCGGCAGCGATGTTCCCAGCGTCGATATCTTTCAGATCATCGTCGAGGTGATGACCGCGACTTTCTCCTTCGGCATGCGCAGGGAGGGGCGGATCAGCAAAAAGATCAGCGAGGAGGCCAAGAACGCCTCGCTGGCCTATATCGACGCGCGCATGCGCGACTGACGGCATGGCGATCGGGTTCTGCCTGGCAAACGGCTAGGTTTGGTGGCAGACCGAGGCGATCCCGGTGCAAATCCCGTCTCTGCCGTTCACGGTGACCATCGCCGAAGGCGCCTTGGGCGGCTATCGGCTCAACGTCGGTGACAGCCGCAGCAAATATCGCGTAAAACGCCTGCGGTAGCCCCCGGAGGCCGAGGCGAGGAACAGGTGTCCGTACGTTACGGTTGTATTGCGTCTGGTTTTGTGATTGCGCTCTGTTTCTTTGTAGTGGCGCAGGCGGCTGAGTCTGAAAAGGGCGCAGGCGATGACTCAACCATCGTCTACGGTCCCGAGTTCTTTGACCGGTTCAGCCCGATAACAGCACTGGATATTCTGCGCCGCATTCCCGGCGCCGCGCAGTTGATCGACGGTGGCGGTGGGCAGGAGCGCCGAGGCTTCGGCACCAACACCGATCAGATTCTGATCGACGGGCGGCGCATGGCCGGCAAGGAAACGAGCGGCGCGGGCCGGCTTGGGCGCATCGCTGCCGACGACGTGGCGCGCGTGGAGTTGATCCGCAATGTGGCGCCCGAATCCGCGGCCAGCGGCGGCGGTCAGATTATCAATATCGTCCTCAAACCCGGCCGCAGCGGTGGTGCCGGCAAATGGGAGGCCGAGGCCACGCGCTATTCCAACGGCACGGCGATCGTCGGCGGCAGATTGTCGTACCGGGGCCGCGTGGGCGGCTTGGACTATGACGGCGAGTTCGCATTCGATCCCTTTCGCAGTCCACGCATGGGCCTTGAGGAGATCTTCGGCGCCGACGGCGCGTTGCAGGAGCGGCGTATCGAGGACCGCCTGTTCAAACAGCGTGAGATCAGCGCAACGGGCGAGCTGACCTATGGCTTCGGCGCCGGTCACGAGTTGCGCGTCGGCGGTCTCTATGGTCGCGAGCCGAGCAGCCGCAGGAATTTCGAGGAGACTTTCGAGGCCGGCCCCGGCGGCGCCCTGGTCCTTGACGGACGCGAGCAGGAAGCGGTCGATGAAACGCAAACCCGGTGGGAGATCAGCGCCGATTACGGGCGCCCGCTCGGCGCCTCGGGCAGCCTCAGGGCCCTGTTCATCCATCGGAGCGCCACCGAAGAGAGCGACTCGCTCGAAGGCGAAGTGACCGCCGGGACGTTCGTGGCTGACGACCGCGAGATCGAGGAGGAGAAATCTACGGAAACCATTCTGCGCGGCGCTTACAGCCATCGCTTCTCCGCTCCTCACAAGTTGGAAGTGGGCGTGGAAGGTGCGATCAACACCCTGGACAGCGAGTTGCGGGCCTTCGAGGCCGACGGCGGCGAGCTTGTGGAGCTGGACATCGCGAATGCCGCCGCCGAGATCGCGGAAGACCGCATCGAGGGCTTCTTCGCCCATGACTGGCGTGCGGCACCCAAGATGCAGGTGAAGACCTCGCTGGCGGTCGAGCATTCCAACTTCACCCAGCGCGACGAGGAGGTGCGCGAACGCAGCTTCACCTTCGTCAAGCCGCGCATCGATCTGCGCTACAATGCTGCGCCCGAGACCCAGCTCCGCTTTCTGTTCAGCCGCGACGTCGGGCAGCTCGACTTCGGGGATTTCGTGCCCTCCTTCGATCAGGACGACGACGAGGTCGATACCGGCAATCCGGCGCTGCGGCCGGAGCGGTCCTGGGACTTCGAGGTCGAGGTGGAGCACCGGCTGGCCGGCGACGTTGGGGTTCTCCGGCTCAAGGGTTTCTACGCCATATTCGAGGACCTGATCGACTTTGTGCCCGTGGGCAACGACGACTCCGCGCCCGGCAACCTGATGGGCGGTCGCAAGGCGGGCCTCGAGGCGGCGGCCAGCATCCGCCTGTCGGCGATCGGACTCCCGGGCGCGCTCTTATCCGGCGAACTCGTCTGGCAGGACACCAGCGTCATCGACCCGTTTATCGACGCCCGGCGGCCGTTTCCCCGCGTCTCCGACGTCGACTACTCTATCTCCCTGCGGCACGATGTTGGCGTAACGCCCGTCTCTTACGGTGTTGATTTCGAGAAAGACACGGCCGGTCGCGTCTTCGAGTTCGACGAGATCGACCGCGAGGTGGACAATGGCGGGCTCGAAGTTTTTGTCGAATACAAGCTCGGGCGGCGGCTCGTCATGCGCGCCGCGGGCGTCGACCTGTTGGACAACGTGCAGCGCCGCTTCCGGCAGGAGTTCGCCGGCTCCCGCGCCGACGGCGTCCTGGAAACCGAAGAGTTCCGCACCCGCACCCG
>JAKSBY010000260.1 GCA_022360855.1 Sphingomonadales bacterium
CGACCAGCGCATAGGCGGCGGCGTGGCTCTTGTTGAAGCCGTAGCCGGCGAACTTCGCCACGAGCTCGAAGATAAAGGCCGCCTTGTCTTCATCGACGCCCTTTTCCTTGGCGCCCTCGACGAAACGCTCGCGCTGGGCGTCCATCTCCGCCTTGATCTTCTTGCCCATGGCGCGGCGCAAGAGGTCCGCCTCCCCGAGGCTGTAGCCGGCCAGCACCTGCGCCACCTCCATCACCTGCTCCTGATAGATGATGACGCCATAGGTTTCCTTCAGGATCGGCTCCAGCCAGGGGTGCAGGTAGTCGGGCTCTTCCGAGCCGTGCTTGCGGTTGGCATAGGTCGGGATGTTGTCCATCGGGCCCGGCCGGAACAGCGCGACGAGCGCGATGATATCGTCGAACTTGTCGGGCTTGACGCTCTTGAGAGCGCTACGCATGCCCGAGCTTTCCAACTGGAAGATCCCGGCGGATTCGCCGCTGGCCAGCAGCGTGAAGGTCTTGGCATCGTCGAAGGGGATGCGCGAAAGATCGATAGCAATCTCCCGATCGGCCAGCAACTCCACCGCGCGGGCCAGCACGGTCAGGGTTTTGAGCCCGAGGAAATCGAACTTCACCAGCCCCGCCTTCTCCACCCATTTCATGTTGAACTGGGTCACCGGCATGTCGGAGCGCGGGTCGCGGTAGAGCGGGATCAGCTCGTCCAGCGGCCGGTCGCCGATCACTACGCCCGCGGCATGGGTTGAAGCGTGGCGGTACAGGCCTTCCAGCTTGAGGGCGCGGTCGATCACCTCGGCGGCAAGCGGGTCGTTATCCCGTTCGTCTTGCAGCCGGGGTTCGCCCTCGATGGCTTGACCCAGGGTGACCGGGTCGGCCGGGTTGTTGGGCACCATCTTGCAGAGCCGGTCGACCTGGCCGTAGGGCATCTGCATGACCCGGCCAACGTCCCTGAGCACCATGCGCGCCTGCAGCTTACCGAAGGTAATGATCTGGGCGACTCGGCCCTGGCCATACTTCTCCTGCACGTAGTGGATCACCTCGTCGCGCCGCTCCTGACAGAAATCCACATCGAAATCCGGCATGGAGACGCGTTCGGGGTTGAGGAAGCGCTCGAACAAGAGGCCGAAGCGCAGGGGATCGAGATCGGTGATCGAGAGCGCCCAGGCGACAACCGAGCCGGCGCCCGAGCCGCGCCCCGGCCCCACCGGTATACCCTGGCGCTTGGCCCATTGGATGAAGTCCGCGACGATCAGGAAGTAGCCCGGATAGCCCATGGAATTGATGATGCCGAGCTCGTAGTCCAGGCGTTCCTGATAAGGTTTCGCCGCCTCGGTCCGGGCCGCGTCATCGGCGTCGGGCGGGTAGACATGCGCCGCAAGCCGCTCCTCGAGCCCTTCGCGCGCCTTTTCGCCGAGCACGTCGGCCTCCGCAGTGCCGGATTCGGCGAAATTCGGCAGGATCGGGTCGCGCAGCCCGGGCCGGTAGGCGCAGCGCCGGGCGATGACCAGCGTGTTGTCGACCGCCTCCGGCAGGTCGGCAAAACGCTCGCGCATCTCGGCCGCCGGCTTGAAGTCGTGATCGACCGTCAGCCGCCGCCGGTCCGCCTCGGAGACATATGCCCCCTCGGCGATACAGATCAGCGCATCATGCGCCTCATACATCGCCTGGGTCGGGAAGAAGACCTCATTGGTGGCGACGATGGGCAGCTCGTGCGCATAGGCCAGGTCGAGGAAGGCTTCCTCGGTCGCGGCTTCGCTTTCGAGCCCGTGGCGCATGATCTCCACATAGAGCCGGCCCGGAAAGAGCTCCGCGAGGTGCAGGAGCGCCGCCTCCGCCTTGTCGGCCTGGCCGTCCTGCAAAGGCCGCCCCACCGGGCCTTCGGGCCCGCCGGTGAGCGCGATCAGGCCGTCTGCGAAGGCCGCCAGGTCCGCAAGCCCGACATGCGGCGCCTCGGTCGGCTCGGTTTCGAGATGCGCGCGGCTGACGAGCTTCATCAGATTGACGTAGCCCGCCTCGGACTGCGCCAGCAGCACGATCGGCTCGGGCGCGACCTTGTGCAGATGTGGTTCCGCCTGTTCCGGCGTCACCGCCAGGGTGCAGCCGACGATGGGCTGAATCCCCTTCTTCGCCAGGGTCTCGGCGAACTCCAGCGCGCCGAACAGATTGTTGGTGTCGGTCATGGCGACCGCGGGCATATCGTGCTCCTGGCAGAGCTCGGCCAGCTTCGGGATGTGGATTGCGCCCTCCGACAGGGAAAAGGCGGAATGCAGCCGAAGATGAACGAAATCCGCGTGCGCCATGACCGAACGTGCCCCCTACCAGGCGCCGAGGATGGCGCCCATCACGGTCATGGTGATGACCGTGTAGCCGATGTGGATCAGGAAGTGCTTCAGCGTCTTGTTCTCGTAGGCGTAGTTCGGGAAGCTCGCCGCCGCGACGACCAAGAGCCCCAAGGTAAAGCCGAGCCGCGCGCCATCGACTGCGCCGGTGGTGCCGCTCATCTTCAGCATGACGGCGATGCCGACCGCGAGTATCAGCGAGGCAATGGTCGACTTGATCATCGCCGGCATCGGGCTAGCCGCCGTCTCCGGATCGAAATTCACCTCTTTCATCCAGGCCTTGCCGGCCACCAGCGGTGAGTAATAGAGCGCGCCGATCGCCATGCTCGCGACGCCGCATGCGAGAATCGCCAAATAGTTCAAGCCTTCGAATGGCATGAGTCCCCTCCCTCCGTGTCGTTGCCCCCGGGTCGATCCCGAGGGGAAGATGCGAGGCTAGACAGGGACGGCGGCGGCTGCAAGCTTCGAGCGGAATAGGCCACTGCAGCGGCCTATTCCGCGTGCAATTGGCCGTCTTTCAGCAGCACCACACGGTCCATCCGTTTCGCGAGGTCGGTGTTATGCGTGGCGACAATGGCCGCGACTCGCTGTTCCTGGGCGAGCTCGAGGAACACGTTGAGCACCCGCTCCGCGGTTGCTTCGTCGAGGTTGCCCGTGGGCTCGTCGGCCAGCAGGATCGACGGCCCGTTGGCCAAAGCACGGGCGATGGCGACGCGCTGCTGCTCGCCGCCGGAAAGCTGCATCGGCCGGTGCGAAAGCCGGTCGGCGAGCCCGAGCCGGTCCAGGAGACCGCCAGCCTTCTGGCGCGCCTCGTCTTTATCTGCCTGAGCAATCCTGAGCGGCAGCATGACGTTTTCTTCCGCCGAGAATTCCGGCAGCAGATAGTGGAACTGATAAACGAAGCCGAGGCGCCGGCGGCGCAGCCGGGTCCGTTCGTTGTCCGACAGCCGGCCCGCAGCCGCGCCCTCGATCACGACCTCGCCCGCGTCGGGCTTTTCCAGGAGCCCGGCAATCTGCAAAAGCGTCGACTTGCCCGAGCCGGACTGGCCCAAAAGCCCCACCACCTCGCCCGCCTGCAGGGTAAGCGATGCGCCCGTCAAGACCTCCAGAGTACGCCCGCCCTGGCGAAAGCGCCGCTCGATATTCTGCAATTGGATTGCCGCGCTCATTCGTATCTCAGCACTTCGACCGGATCCAGCCGCGCCGCCCGCCAGGCAGGCGGCAGCGTCGCCAGGAATGAAATCAAAAGCGCGATCACAATGGTTGCAGTTACCTCCCCGCTTTCCATTTTCGACGGCATTTCCGAAAGAAAGCGAATCTCCGCCTCCCACAGGGGTACGCCGGTCAGAGCTTCCAGGCCACGCCTGAGCGCATCGATATTGGCGGCGACATAAATGCCGAGTGCGGCCCCAAGGGTGGTGCCGATCAACCCGACACTGGCCCCGGCCATGACAAAAATGCGCATCATCGAGGCTCGCGTGGCCCCCATGGTGCGCAGGATGGCGACGTCACGGGCCTTGTCTTTAACCAGAATGATCAGGCTGGAAATGATGTTGAAAGATGCGATCACGATGAGCAGGGTGAGGATCAGGAACATCACGTTGCGCTCCACCACCAGCGCGCTGACGAGCTGACGGTTGAGGCTCCGCCAGGTGAAGACGACCCCGGTCTTGTCGGTGATTTGCCGGAGCGCCGGCACGGTCCGCTCGATGCGGTCGGGCTCTTCGACGAAGATCTCCAGCTTCGAGACCGCATCGGGCAGGCGAAAATAGACCTGCGCCTCATCGAGCGGCATGAAAATGAAGGCATCGTCATATTGATAGAGCCCGACCTCAAAGGTCGCGGCGATCACGTAGGCGGTCATGCGCGGTGCCGTGCCGAACGGCGTCGCCGTCCCTTGAGGCGAGATCAAAGTGAGCCGGTCGCCGGCGGCAACCCCGAGACGGCGGGCCAAACCGTCGCCAATGGCGATAGCCGGTGCATTGCCGAAGCCCTCCAGGGTGCCGGTCACGATGTTCGCGCCGACCAACTCGTGCGCCCGCAGGGTCTCCGGCGCGATGCCGCGCACGAGCGCGCCGCTCGCAACACCGCCGCGATTGGTCGCCAACACCTGGCCCTCGACCAGCGGGGTCACGGATGTGACCTCCGGGATGGCCCGGACCTGCGCGACGATGGGCTCGTAGTCGTAAAGCTCGCCGGCATAGCCGACGATCGACGCATGGCCGTTCAGCCCGAGGATCTTGTTCAAGAGCTCCTCGCGGAAGCCGTTCATCACCGCCATGACGATGATGATGACCGCCACGCCCA
>JAKSBY010000186.1 GCA_022360855.1 Sphingomonadales bacterium
AGACGCTCCACGGTGGAGCCGGTCCAGGAGGCCGTTCCCGAACACCCCGGCGGCTTCGGCTATGCCGCGCGCTGCGTCGCTGTGTTCGGCTCCCTATGGCTCGCGCCCACGGCCGTGCTGCTGGCAATGCTTGGGCCCGACAACGTCTTTTCGAATATCGGGGTGTTCTTCAGCAAGATGGCTGTCGTCACCTTCGGCGGCGCCTATGCGGTGCTCGCCTATGTCAGCCAGGAGGCGGTGACCGCCTATGGCTGGCTGGCGCCGGGCGAGATGATCGACGGGCTCGCCATGGCCGAGACCACGCCGGGCCCGCTGATCATGGTGACGCAGTTCGTCGGCTTCGTCGCCGCCTATCGCGACCCGGCCGCGCTCTCACCCCTGATGGCGGGTTTCATCGGCGGCTCGCTGGCCACCTGGGTCACCTTCGCGCCCTGCTTTCTGTGGATCTTCCTCGGCGCGCCGCATATCGAGCGGCTCAGGCGCAACCGTGCGCTTTCCGGCGCGCTTTCGGGCGTTACGGCGGCCGTGATCGGCGTCATCGTCAACCTGGCGGCGTGGTTTGCCCTCCACACCCTGTTCAGCGACGTTTCCACCGCGCGATTCGGCCCGGCCACATTGCCAGCCACATTGGAGGTGCCGGTACTGGCCTCGCTCAACGTTCCGGTGCTCCTGATCGCCCTCGCCGCCGCGGTGCTCGTCTTCGGCTTTCGCGCGTCAGTGATGACGACCCTGGCCGCCGCTGGCGCGCTCGGGATCGGCGCTCAGTTCCTTTAGGCGCCCGCGATACGGAGCGAGTCTAGTTCAGGCGCAGGGTCACCGAGGCGCCGACGGTAATCGGATCGCCGTGTTTGATCAGGTCGTAGCCGAAGTCCGAGAGATCGATGAAGTCTTCCTCGTAAGCTGCGTCGGTGAGGTTGCGGCCCCAGACCGAGAACTCCCAGCGCTCGTCCGAGGTCAGGAACGAGATCTGCGCGTTCAACAGAAACGTGCCGTCGATCGCCAGACGCTCCAGATTCGACGTCTCCGTGAAGATCTTTGACTGGTAGGAGAAATCGCCACCGATACGCACGAGCGATCCGTTGGTGACGGGAATCTCGTAGAACGCCGCGCCGGTGAAGTTGGCCTTGGGCGCGAACGGCAGGCGGTTGCCCGAGAAATCGACGCCGCCGAGCGCCGGCTCGGTCACGAAGTTCTTGAGCTCCGAATCGAGCACGGTCAGCCCAAAGCGGAGATAAAGCTCCGGTACCGGGCGGGCCTCGGTTTCCAGCTCCAGGCCGAATACCGTCGCATCGGCCGCATTGCTCAACACCTGCTGCGGGATGCCGCCATTGTTGACGATGGTGAACACCTGCAGGTCGGAATAGTCGTAATAGAAGGCGGTGATATTGGTGCGCGCCCTGCCCTGCCCCCACTCGGTCTTGAAGCCGATCTCATAGGCGGTCAACGTCTCTTCGTCGAAGGGCTCGGCCTCGATCGGCATGAACAACAGGCCGCCGTTGAAACCGCCGGACTTGAAGCCGCGGCTGACGCTGGCATAGCCGAAGACGGCCTCGTTGAACTGGTAATCGAGGGCGACGCGGCCGGAGAGCTTGGAGAATTTCGCCTCATTGTCGACATCGACCAGCGGGATCGCGAAAATGCCCTCGTCGAAGGCCGACACATAGTCGAATTTGCGCTTCTCTTCGGTGTAGCGCAGGCCCAGTGTGGCGGTGAACGCCTCGGTCACGTTGTAGTCGGCCTGGCCAAACAAGGCCCAGTTCTCGATCTCCTGGTCGTAGCCGTAGCGGGCGAAGAAGGTCGGCACGGCGAAGATCGGATCGCCGAGCATCGCCGCCAGGTCCGGCGAGCCCAAGGGATTGAAGCCGCCCGGAAAATCCATGCCAAGACCAAGGCCGGCTGCCGCCGCCTCGATGGCCGGACGAACGTCGCGGAAGGTATCGAAGGAGCCGTCGAATTC
>JAKSBY010000264.1 GCA_022360855.1 Sphingomonadales bacterium
CCGGGCAAGGTGTGCACCGCCTGGGTCAGGCGGTGGATCAGCCCCAGGGTCTCGTTGGTGAAGATGGTGCCGTCTTCGACCGTGATGCCGATGATCACCACATTGGCGCCGCCGAAGGTGTCGCGGATCTCGTTATGGAGCTGGATGTAGGGATGCTCCTGGGGCAACAGATCGGCGAAGTCCGAATACATCTTGAGGCCGGGAATGCGGGACGCGAAGAACAGGGTGACGATCAGGATCAGGGCGAGCACCAGGTAAGGCGCGCGGAACAGCCGGTCATCCACCGACCTCAGGGCATGGGTGAAGCGCGACATCAGGATTTCTCCCCGCGGACAAGGGCGACCGACGTGGTCTGATCGGAATCGTCCGGCATGCTGACAACCTTGAGCAGGCCACTGCCGCCGACGAGCAGGCGGTCGTCCGAAAGAGGCAACAACGCGCGCAGGAATCCGAAGGTGACCGGGGTGGCGCTGACCGGTTCCCAGCCTTCCGGCCGGCGGCGCAGCAGCGTTCCGTAGTTGCCGGCGGCGAAGACCGTGTCGCCGTGGGACACGAGGGAGTAGATGGGCGACCGCGTCGGCGTCGGCTCCCGGACCCAGCTCTCGCCGCCGTCGCTGGTGCGCAGGATGATGCCGTTCAGCCCGGCGACCCAGCCGTCCCGCACCGTTTCGAAGACCGCGGTCTGCGGGAAGAATTCGTTGGGCAATACGGGCGCCATCTCCCAAGTCGCGCCGCCGTCACCGGTCCTGAGCACCGTGCCAAACTCGCCGGTGATGAAGCCGTTGGCGCCGTCGACGAACAGGACCGTCGACAGCATGACGTCCTCGCCGAGCGAGAGGTCGTTCCAGGTAGCGCCGCCGTCGTCGCTCGTCAGGATGAGCGCGAAGGAGCCGACGACCCAGAGCCGGCCGGCAGGATCGCAGGCAAGCGCCAGCACGTCTTCCTCGGTCGGGAGGGGACGGGCCGCCCAGCTATTGGCTTCGCCCGCTTCCCGTCGCCAGATCCGCCGCGCCACGTCGAGCGCGACGAGGGCGCCGTCGGGACAGGCCGCGACATCGATCAGCGACGGCGGCAATTCCCCCTTAGGCGCCGCAAGCTTCGCTCGCGTAAAGGAGATGCCGTCGTCGGCGCTGGTCAACACCACACCGCGCATGCCGACAATGGTCAGGATGTCGTGGTTGGCCGCGGCCGCCTGCAGCTCGTCAAAGCGGTGAACCGTCTTTGCACGTTCGGCTTCGACCGCGCCGAGCTCCAAGGGTGCTTCGCAGGCCGCCGCGCCAAGGCAGACGACGAGCGCGGAAACGACAGATCTCAGCTTCATTCTACCTCCCCTTGGTCGGACTCTCGTCGATCAAATACCGATTTTTTATAATTTTATCGTTTTTCTGTTTTGCGCGATTTGATCACCTCGCTGCGAACCCACTCGGATTCGCCGTTCAGACCTGCACGGAGCAAGTTCCATGCCAGTTTTTGGAATTTTGGGATTCTCCGCGCCCCAATCGGCTCGGCTGCCGCAACTCGCCAACAAGAAAATATCATTTAAAACAATTCGTTATGTAGGAACCACAACCTTGCGAAAAATCTAGTCGCGCGATGCTCCTTACCGCACCGCTTGGGAATTTTGGTGACAAGCGAGGCCCGTCCGGCTTATGATTTCCTCAAATGATCAGCCTTTATGGGGGACGGGTTTGACGATTTGATCACAATCAACGGGGCCGGAGCGCAGCCTGTCAGGCTGCGAAAATCGAAATGAGCAGAGAAGATCGAATTTTGACCACCTCCGGCGCCGAGTTGCTGGATCTCAAAGACGGGGATACGGAGAAGTTCCCGGAAATCGACGATCTCGCGTCGCGGCTGAAGTTTTCGCCCAGCACCGGGCACATATGGCTCGACGACCGGCGCATGATCCTCATGCACACCCCGTCCATCGGCGCGCTGCGACGGGAGCTGATCGAGACCCTGGGCCTGGAGGAAGCCCGCGCGCTCCTGACACGCACCGGCTATGCCTCCGGCGCGTCGGACGCCGAGCTAGCGGCCAAGGTGCGCGCCGACATGAAGGTCTTCGATGCGTTTTCCGTGGGCCCACAACTCCATGCGCTGGAGGGCATCGTCAAGGTCGAGTGCCAGGCCTTCGATGTGGATGTGGAGCGCGGCAAATTCTACGCCGAATATCTGTGGTTCGATTCCTTCGAGGACGAAGTCCACATCAACGAGTTCGGCATCGGCGCCGATCCGGTCTGCTGGATGCAGATCGGCTACGCCACCGGCTACTCGACCGTCTTCATGGGCCGGCCGATCCTGTTTCGCGAGGTCGAGTGCCGCTCCATGGGCCACCAGCGCTGCCTGATTATCGGCCGGCCGGCGGAAGAATGGGAAGATGCGGAAGAAGACCTGAAATATTTCAGGGCGCATGCCTTTGCCAACCGTTCCCCCAAGACCCGCAAGGACGGCGACGCGGAGTCCGTCCCCGCGACGCCGCAACTGGCCGAACAGCACCCCTCGCGCTGGGACATGGTCGGCGCGTCGGCCGGGTTTAACGTCGCCTGCCACATGCTCGAGCGCGTGGCCGGCACCGACGCCACCGTCCTGTTCCTCGGCGAAAGCGGTGTCGGCAAGGAGATGTTCGCCCGCAACCTGCACCGCATCTCCAAGCGCAAGGACGAGCCCTTCATCGCGGTCAACTGCGCGGCGATCCCGGAGAACCTGGTGGAGGCGGAGCTCTTCGGCGTCGAAAAGGGCGCGTTTACCGGCGCCACGGCGTCAAAGCCCGGCCGCTTCGAGCGCGCCGAGGGCGGCACGCTTTTTCTCGACGAGGTCGGCACCCTGGCGCCCTCCGCCCAAGGCAAGCTCCTGCGCGCGCTTCAGGAAGGCGAGGTCGAGCGCGTCGGCGACACCCGCGTGCGCAGCGTCGATGTGCGCGTCGTCGCCGCCACCAATGTGGACCTGAAAAATGCCGTCAAGGCGGGCGAGTTCCGCGAGGACCTGTTCTTCCGCCTCAACGTGTTTCCGATCCACATCCTGCCCCTGCGGGAGCGCAAGGCCGACATCCCGCTCCTGCTCAATCACTTCCTCAACAAGTTCCGGCGCCTCCACGGCCAGGCGGTCACCGGCTTTTCGGAGCGCGCCATCGCGGCGCTCCTCAACTATCACTGGCCCGGCAACATCCGCGAGCTGGAAAACATGGTCGAGCGCGGCGTCATCCTGGCCGCCAGCGAGGGCGTGATTGACATCTGCCATCTGTTCACCTCCGGCGAGCGGATCGATTCCTCCATCCTGGCGATATCGAAAACCGGCAGCCTGGATCGCTCGTCGGAGACCTCGGGCCTTGAGGCCGTACTCGGCGCGGAAGGCGTTGCCGGGAGCTCGGGCAACGTGATCGACGATATCCTGCAGTCGGATCTCCGCTTCGACGAGCTCGAGGACCGGCTGTTGAACGCCGCCGTGGACAAGGCCGACGGCAATCTCTCCGAGGCGGCGCGGCTCCTCGGCATCACCCGGCCGCAACTGGCCTACAGATTGAAGAAGCGGCAAGGCTGATAGGCCGCTCCCTCCCGGTTTCGCCGGGAATTTTGACGGCCTTTGGCGGGAGATGCGTATTTAGAGGTAGAGTAAGGATGAGGCCACGGCCGCGTTATGGCCTTGTGAGCCGAATTGGCGTCGAAGTTGCGGAAAGGAACCCGTGTCGCGGAAACAACCCACTCCTCAAGCAGTGAGGGACGGCAACTTGACGGGAGAACCGCCGGAATCCAAAGCCGCGGTCTTGGCGATGCAACGCCACTCAGCTTCGTTGCGCCGATTTTTGATTAAGGTGTTAAACTCCGAGGCCGATGCGGACGATGTGCTTCAGGAAATGCATTTGCGGCTCATACGCAAGGAGCGTCGGGAGCCCGTAGCCGAGTTTCCGAGATCGTATATGCTTATGACGGCAACAAATATCATACGCGATCGCTGGCGCCGACAACGCGTTCGCCAGGCCGGCCTGCATATTCCTCTCGACCAGTTGGAACACGCCGACGAACGACCGACCGCCGACACGACTTTGATTTGGCGGCAGGGACTTCAGATCGTAAAATCGGCCCTCGCCGAATTAAAGCCGGCAGACCGGCTCATTTTCTTACTACACCGGGTGGAGGGAAAAACATTTCGGGAGATATCCGAAGAGACGGGTATTCCTCTCAGAACCGTCCAACGCCGGGCCAGCGATGCCCTTAGCCACTGCAAGGCCCGGCTCGAACAGCGAAAGTGGTTTTCATGAAACGTCGGTTACACGCGGATCGCAATAGCTGGCCAGACAGCGCCGCCGGCTGGTTTGCCCTCAACCGCGAGGATGAGGTGACCGAGGAATCGACCGCGGCGTTCGTCGCCTGGCTTGCCGCCGATCCCGAGCACCAGTCCGAATATGACCGTTTGGAGCAGACCTGGGCGGCGGCCGGCACCTTGGCGGACGATCCGGCGACCGCGCTCTGGATAGACGAAGGCAAATCGGCGCTTCGCCGGAGCCGGCCGCAGCGACGCTGGTATGCGGTTGCCGCGTCGCTGACGATTTTGGTTGTCGCCGTCGGCGCCTTGCTGCTGGTCTTGGACGACGCCAAAAGCTATGTGACCAATATCGGAGAGCAACGTCTCGTCGTTCTGGACGACGGATCCTATATCCGGCTGAATACCGATACCCGCATAGAGATCGCCTTCACGGCCAACGCCCGCCGCGTTCGCCTGCCGCAGGGCGAGGCGCTGTTCGACGTGGAGCCGGAGGACAAGTCCCGGCCATTTTTGGTCGAGACCGGCGATATGCTGGTTCACGTCACGGGAACCCGTTTCAATGTCAAACGTTTGGACGACGAGACGGTCGTCGAGGTTTTGGAAGGCACCGTTGACTTGATCGACAAGGCCGATCTCGGCAGCGTCCTTTCCCGGATCGGCGCCGGAGAAAAGGTCACCGTCGATCCGGTTGGCCAGGCAAGCAATATCGAAGTCGCTAACATCGACCGGATCGAGGCGTGGCAGGAAGGCCGGCTGGAGTTCAGCGCCGCATCCCTAGAGGCGGTGATCGAGGAGTTCAATCGCTATTCCAAGACCAGAATTGTGATCGGCGATCCCGAGTTGAACGACATTCAGGTCAGCGGCGCCTTTCAGATCGGCCGAACGGCCTCGCTGGTCGGCGCCCTCGAAGAAGCGTTTCCGGTCAGGGCGGTCAAACGGCCCGACGAATTCCTTCTGTTGCCCGACAAGACCTGACCGCCGCGCATCCATCCGGCGGACCGATAAATCTTCAAAAAACTGTCATACGGACGGGCTTTTGGCGTGCCTGTAGCCGTGACGGCATTTATCATACGAGAGTATGAGGCCGGATAAGTCCTATTCCAGATACGGAAGGATGCGGGGCGTCTTTAGGGGTTGGGGAGCCGCTGGTCTTCTTGCATTTGCCCTGATGCTGACGCTCTGCGCGCCTGCCGCGGCGCAGACGCAGAGCAAAGTGGTCGAGTTCGATATCGCGCCCCAGGCGCTGGACACCGCATTGCAGCTGTTTTCGCGGCAGTCCGGCATGCAGTTGATCTTCTCGCCTTACATCGTCGCGGGCCGGTCAAGCCCCGGCCTGCGGGGCGCGTATGACTCGCCGACGGCGCTCTCCCGCCTGCTTGAGGGATCCGGCGTTCAATTCGTGTTCACCGATCCTTTCACCGCCGTGATCAAGCTGCCGCCAAAGCTGCGAACAGCCGAGACACCAACGTGGTCGGGCGAAAGCCAGGATGCAGGACCGCAAACGGAAGCCGGTCCCGGGGCCTGGTCGTCCGGCGATACAGCCGAATGGGACTCCGTGTCGGGCGTGGGGGGCCAACAGGCTGAAGCCGGTCGCGACACCGAGGCGGAGGAAACGGAGGTTATTGTCGTCACCGGCTCCCGCATTCGCCGGACCAACGCGCAATCCCCCGTGCCGTTGCAGGTATTCCGGACGCGCGACCTTGACGAGGCGGGAACCACCGACCTGGCCGAGGCGATGTATCAACTGCCCGGCGTTTCGCCGGGCGTATCGCCGCAGGGCAGCAACAACCAGATTCAAACCAGCGGCCTGTCGACGATCAGCCTGCGCCGCCTTGGCGACGACCGCACGCTGGTTTTGATCGAGGGCAAGCGTGCCGTTTCCAACTCAGGTAATTCCGATCGCGTCAGCTTGTCCGCCTTACCGATCGGTTTCATCAAACGCACCGAGGTTACGACCGGTGGTGCCTCGGCGATTTACGGCTCCGATGCTATTGCCGGCGTCACCAATTTCATCCTCGAGGACGATTTCGAGGGCCTCCAGCTCGATGGCCGCTGGTCGAGCCCGGAAGCGAGCGGTGGTGAGGAGTTCCAGCTGAATCTGAAGGCCGGTCGGAGGATCGCGAACGATCGCGCCTATGTTCTCTTCGGCATTAACTACCGCGACGAAAACATGGTGCGGGCCGACGAGACACGGCCCCTTTCCGTGCTGGCGGTTGAATTCGACGATCCGGCAACCGGGCCGGACGACACCTTCGCCAACGAAATCAACGCGCCCGGCTGCGACCCCCAAAATGAAGATCGGCACTGCATCTTGCCGTCCCGCAGCACCTCGACGCCGGGTGGCGTGTTCGAGAATGGCGATGCCTGGTTCAAGGAGGGCCGTTGGTTCAACGACCAATCGCTGCAGCCGCCCGACCGGTCCGGATCGCAAGACTTTCTTGCGGATTTCGACGGATTCAATTTCAGGCCGGAGCGCACCTTGCTGGCCGCACGCCGGATGTTCAGTATCGCGGGCCATTCGACCTTTGAGGTGACACCGACAATCAAGGCGTCGCTCACGGCCATGTTTTCCGATATCGACACCGCGACCGCCGGCGGTTTCGAAACGTTGAACGACGACGACGCTCTCGGGCCGCTGAGCGCCGTGAAGATCGGCCGCATTGCAGCGGATCATCCTTTCATTCCTCCGGAAGTGGAGGAGACGCGAAGCGGCCGCGTTTCGTTTGACCGCCGGCTGGTCGAGCTTGGCGAGCAACAGCGGATCAACGACCGCGACCTTATAAGGGTTATTGCCGGATTTTCCGGCCAGGCGTGGGACGACTATGGCTGGGAGGTCTATGGGACTTATGGCCGGTTCGAGCAAACCCAGCACAATCCCAATGAAGTGAACTTCCTCAGGGCGCAGCTTGCGCTCGATATCGAGCCCGACGGCGCCGGCGGCTTTCAATGCGCGGACGCGGCGGCGCGCGCCGACGGCTGTGTGCCTCTCAACATCTTCGGCGAGGGTACGATCACGCCGGCGGCCGCCGATTATATCCGTTACAACGGCTTCGCGACGCAGGTGCGCCGGCAGTATACGGCGGGCGGCTACATTACCGGCCCCATCCTCGAACTGCCCTCAGGCCCGGTACAGGCGGCCGCGGGCTTCGAATATCGTCACGAGGGGCAAAACAGCGTGGGCGATCCGGATGGCGATCCGGTCGGCGGCGTCGACGGCGACCCCACGACGCCGGACTTCAACGTAACCTCCCTGTCGACCTTCCCGAATATTCGGGCAAGCTACGACGTGGTCGAGGGGTTTGCCGAAATCGACGTGCCCGTCGTAAACGACCGGCTCAACGTGCAGGCCGCGGTACGCCTGGCCGAATACAGCACGGTCGGATCCATCGTCAGCTACAACGCCGGCTTCGTCTTCCGCCCCATCGACGATATACGGTTTCGCGGCCAATTCTCCCGCGCCCAGCGGGCACCGAATCTGACGGAGCTATTTTCGCCGCCAAGGCCGGACTTGGACGATCTCGCGGACCCCTGCGAAGGCCTGATGCCGGACGGTACGGGAATCGACCACCCTGAGGGCGACGGTGGCGTGAATGCGGATCTCGCCTTGGTTGCCGCCAACTGCCTCACCGAACCCGGCATTCAGGCGTTTTTCGCCGGTCCCGACAATGCCGGCGAACCCTTCGACCCGGATGGCAGGGCGCAAGGCCCGAATTCCGGCAATCCGAACGTGAGGGCGGAAACCGCAAACACCTTCACGGCGGGTGTCGTGTTGCAGCCTCGCTTCATTCCGGGACTGACACTGATCGCCGACTACTACCGCATCGAAATCAAGGACGCGATCACCACGGTCTCGACCCAGAATACGGTCGACCTCTGCTATTCGGCGGCGGATTTTCCCAACAACAAATTCTGCGACGTGATCACCCGGAGCGCCGTTGACGGAGAGGTTTTGGAAGTCGTCAACTCTCAGGAGAATCTCGAGGAGGAGCTCGTTTCGGGCATCGACGCGACACTGCTCTACGATTTCGAGGTTCCCAACATTCCGGGCGGTTTCGGTATCGATTTCCGCTATTCGCACTATCTGAAGCAGGACACCACCTTCATCGGCATCGGCGGCGTCGAAATCACGACGTCGCCGCTCGGCGAGATCAATGACGGCAATGACGAGTTTCGCGCCAAGTTCGGCTACAGCTACGACGGGCTCCGTTTCACCTATACCGTCACCTATCTCGATGGCGGCATTGACGATCTGGCGAGCGATCCCGATCCCGACGACAACCGCTTCTTCAGCGTGGGCGGCCAGGCTTTCCACCGTCTCTACCTGTCCTATGACTTCGGCGCGGACAGGCGCTACCGGATCTATGCCGGCATCAATAATCTGTTCGACAATTTTGGGCCGCTCCTGCCCGCGGGCCTCGACAACGGGAACAGCCG
>JAKSBY010000797.1 GCA_022360855.1 Sphingomonadales bacterium
GCCGCGATAAAACGCACGCGCTGATCCATCTTGTTCATCTCCATCCATGCCATCGGCCACCTCTCTTTCAGTGGCCGTTATGCCCAAACTGTAACCCAGGTGACCGGTCCAAAATGTCACCAAGCTATACGGTTTGGACCCGCTCCTCCCTCTCCCCCTCGGGGAGAGGGTTGGGGTGAGGGGGCTCAGAGGGCTAGCAGAATTCGCGGATCGCCGGCAGGGCGGCCTCGGTGGCCGTGCGGCCTGCGGCGATGAGTTCGCGGGCGCGGGTGAAGTCTGCGACGTCGACATGGCCGGTCTTGGGCGCGATCAGGACGTCGGGCTTTTCGACCGCGAGCCGGGCCTCGGCCAGCGAGTGCAGGATCAGGCCGAACGAGGCCCGCGCGATGCGCATCCCGGCGGCAAGCGGCAGCTCGGGGCCGTCCTGCAAACCGGCGCGCCGCGCCCGGCCCTTGTAATCGCCCTGCACATGCACGGCGATGACGCGGTCGGCGCCCAACCGCCGGCACGGGCCGGACGGGACCGGATTGACGAGGCCGCCATCGGCCAGCAGCATGCCATCGACCTGCACCGGCGGCAGCAGCCCGGGCAGCGCGATGGACGCCTGGACGGCGCGGACCACCGAGCCCTCGCGGATCACCACCTCGTCGCCGCTCAGGAGGTCGGCCGCGACGGCTGCGAAGGGTTTGGAGAGATCGTCGAACCGCGCCGCGCCGAAATGCCTGACCAGCTCTCTTTCGATGTTGCGGCCACCGAAAATGCCACCGCGCCCGAGATTGAGGTCGGCAAAGCGCAGGAGATCGCCCACGCGGACGTTGCGCACCAGGTCTTCGAGCTCATCCAGCTTGCCCGCCGCAAGGCAGGCGCCGACCACCGCGCCGATGGACGTGCCGGCAACCACGTGGGCGTGGATGCCGGCTTCCTCGAGCGCGCGGATCACGCCGATATGGGCCCAGCCCAACGCCGAGCCCCCGCCGAGCGCGAGGCCGATGATCGGCCGCGTCACGGGTTAGCAGCTCCAGTTACCGATATAGCGGACCGGGTCGCCGCTCTCGCGCTCGGCCACTTCGGAGAGAATCAGGGTGCAGCCGCGCAACGCTGCCTGCACGGCGCCCGAAACATCGGTCTGGCCCACGTTTCGCTGCTCCCGCAATACGGTGCGCACCGCCTGTTCCACCTCCACCCGGCTCAGGCTCTTGGCGTGCGCCTCCGCCTCGAAACCGCGGACGAATTGCGCCGAGGTAAACGCCATCAGCGCAAAGGCAAGCCCGGTCAGGATAAACCGGTCGATGATTTTCATGACACCTCCTCCTCAAGGACGGACCAATCTATCCCCAGGGACCACGGCGAGGCGGCCGAATTGTGGCGCGGCGGCTGCGAAACACAAATATCAGCAATAGCCCCGCGAGGAATCCGCCGATATGCGCCCACCAGGCGACGCCGCCCGCGCCGCCCGAGGAGGCCAGCGCGCTGATCGTCTGAAACAGGAACCAGCCGCCGATGAACCACACGGCGCGGATATGCGCCCAGGTGATGAAGACGCCGAGAAAGATCAGCGTCAGGATCTTGGCGCGCGGATAGAGCACGAGATAGGCGCCGAGGACGCCGGAAATGGCGCCCGAGGCGCCGACCATCGGGATGTTCGAATAGGGCATGGCGATGATCTGAGCCGCCGCCGCGCCGATGCCCGACAGAAGATAGAACAGGATGAACCGGCCATGGCCGAGTTCGTCTTCGATGTTGTTCCCGAAGATCCAGAGAAACAACATATTGCCGATCAGGTGCATCCACCCGCCATGCAGGAACATCGACGTGATCACCGTCAAGGGCGGCGGCACGGCCGCATATTGCGCAGCGGCGGGCTCGGTGCCCAGCAGAGCGCCCGGGATCAGCCCATACTGCACGACAATGCGCTGCATGCCCGCCGCACCGGCGGAGAACTGCATGAAAAAGATCAACGTGCATAAGACGATGAACGCGACCGTGAAGACCGGCACGCGGCGGGTCGGGTTTTCGTCTTTAAGCGGAAACATACGCTGACTGTCTTAGCCGGCGGCCCCCACCTCGGCAAGGGCGCGGTCGATCACTTGCAGAAAGACCGCCGGATCCTGGGCTCCGGAGACGGCGTATTTGCCGTCGAAGACGAAGAACGGGACGCCGGTCACGCCCATGCGCCGGGCAATGTCGATCTCCTCGATCACCATCTCCCGGTCGCGCTCGTCGTCGAGCAATTCGCCGACCAGCGCGCCATCCATGCCGCAGCCCCTGGCGACGTCCATCAGCACCTCGGTATCGCCGATGTCCCGCCCCATGGCGAAGTAGGCGGCGAACAGGCCCTCGACCACGCAGTCCTGCACGCCGGCCCCGGCCGCCCAGCGGATCAGGCGATGCGCCGCGAGGGTATTGGGCGAACGTTCGATAACGTTGAAGTCGAAGGGGATATCCTCCGCCTCCCCGGCCTGTTTGATGGCCTCGAAGACCTGCTGGGCGCGGTCGCCGTCGCCGAATTTCTCGCGCATGAGCTGCCGGCGGTCGCGCCCTTCCGGCGGCAGCTCCGGATTGAGCTGATAGGGCCGCCAGGTGATCTCCGGCGTCAGGTCGGGCCGCTGGGCCAGGGCTTTTTCCAGCCGGCGCTTGCCGACCCAGCACCAGGGGCACACAGCGTCCGAGATGATATCAATCCGCATGGTGAAGCCGCTGGCGTTCGGGCCACTCCTTGAGAAAGCCGAGCAGGCCGTCGGCGGGCAGCGGCTCGGAGCACAGGAACCCCTGATAGAGGTCGCAGCCCTCCTCGATCAGCCGTTCGAGCTGGCCTTCCGATTCCACGCCCTCGGCCGCGACGACCATGTTCAGGGTCTTGGCCATGCCGATAATCGCGCGGATGACCGCCCTCGCCTCCGCGCTGGTCTCGATATCCTGGACGAAGCTGCGGTCGACCTTCAGGCAATCGAAGGGCAGCGCCTTGAGATAGCTGAGCGCCGAATAGCCGGTGCCGAAATCGTCGAGTGCGAAACGGATGCCGTAGCCGCGCAACAGGCCCATGGCCTCGATGGCGGCGTCGAGATCCTCCAGGATGACGCTCTCGGTCAGCTCCAGGGTCAGGCGTCCGGCGTCCACGCCGCTTTCGGCCAGTGCATCCAGGGCCATCTCGGTGACGTGGCCGCGGCGCATCAGATCCGCCGAAACATTCACCGAAACATGGATCGGCGCGATGCCGCGGCCGGTCCACTCGGCGAGGTCGCCCAGCGACCGGCGCAGCACCCAATCGCCGATCTCCGGCAACAGCCCCGCCTCGCCGGCGACTTCCATGAAGGTCTCCGGCGGGACCGGGCCGAGCGCCGGATGCTGCCAGCGAATCAGCGCTTCGACGCCATGAATGGCGCCCGAGGGCAGGCTCACCTGCGGCTGGTAGTGGAGCGCCAGCTCATCGTCTTCGATCGCGCGGCGCAGCCGGTTTTCCATTTCCAGCCGCCTGAGCGCAGTCGCCGCCCGCTCGGCGGAGAAGAACTGGAAGTTACCGGGCCCCTGTTCCCTCGCATGGTCCAGGGCCGAATGGGCGTTGGCCAGAAGGGTCTCGCCGTCCTCGGTATCCAAAGGCGCGATCGATATGCCGATACTGGCCGAGAGGAATACGGGCTCGTCGCCGATCTTGAAGGCGTCGCCAAGCGCCTCCAGGACCTCGCGGGCAAACCA
>JAKSBY010000374.1 GCA_022360855.1 Sphingomonadales bacterium
CGAGGGCATTGTGCTGACCTACCAGACCTGGCTGCACACCGAGGCGATCAAAAAGCTGCCCAAGCCCATCGAGGCGGTCATGAACACCCCGTCGCACCACCGCGTCCATCACGGCAGGAACCCGCAATATATGGACAAGAATTACGGCGGCATCCTCATCGTCTGGGACAAGCTCTTCGGCACCTTCGCCGAGGAGCGGGAGAAGGTCGACTACGGCGTCACCGAGCCCCTCAACTCCATCAATCCGCTCGTCGTCTGGTTTCACGGCTTCGGCCGCCTGGCCAAAAAGATGCGCAGCGCGCCGGACTGGCGCACCAAGCTGGCCTGCCTCTGGCGCCCGCCGGACTGGGAGGCGGGAGTCTGACCGGCCGTCAGACGTCCAGCCTTCTCGCCGCTACAAGCGCCCCGTCCTTGTAGCCTTCCAGCCTGAGGACGGCGGCGCTGGCCGGCACGTCGACGTCGAACGCGTGGGTGCCGTCGCTGACGTCCAGACTTTCCCGCGGCCGGCCATTCACATAGGCATCCAGCCGCGCGATATTGCTGGTGGTGGCCCGAACCGTAAGTACCGATCCGACGCGGCTGGCGGTGACCTCGAGCCCCCTGACCGGCATCCTCTTGAGCTGCCGGGCCGCGGCGGTGATCAGGTCCTTGTTGCCGGCCAAGAGGTCGTCCCGGGTCAGGGCGTGGCGCGAGTCGGGGCGGACGCCCAGATCCTCCAACGGCGTTCCGGACTGGGGTCCGACGCGCAGGGTGCGGCGGATGGCGACCCGCATGCCAGCGCGGTTGGGCAGCGTCTTATAGGGTGTTTCCGGGTCCGCCGGCGACGGCAGGGCCAAAAGCTGCCGCAGCAGATCGTGCGTCCACACATTGGCGCCGCCGGCGCCCGTATTGCCGTCCACGCCCAGTATGTGGCCGATCCCGTGGTCCTTGAAGCCGGCGGCGAAGATGTCGGTGGCGCTGTAGCAGCGGGCGTCGGTGATCAGGACCACGGGCCCGTGATAGCGCTGGCCGCGGCTGTTGGCGAAGTCGTGTGGCGTGATCGGGAAGCCGCGGGAATAGATGGCGCCGGTCTCCACCGATTCGCGGATCGACGCCATCCAGGGCCCGAGGTCGATGCCCACAGGGTTGTTCGCGTGCCGCTTGCAGATGCGGCCGTTCAGGGGCGTGTTGATGAACTGGGTCGGTTCGGGCGTGATCTCGCCCGGCGTCAACACCTGCAACAGGCCCTCGCTGGCGTAGATGTGGCCGCCGCCATTGCCGCGCACGTCGACGATCAGGCCCGTCTGCGGCAGCAGCCCGATGAGGCGCACGAACTCGTCGATAAAGGCGGCCGGGTCATGGATATAGAAAGTGAAAATGCGGATGTAACCGAATTCGCCCGACGGCGTGGTCACGCTCCTGGCGCTGAAGAAGCCGGACATGGACGTGGCCACCGACTGGCCGGCCGCGGCCTTGCGGGCCGAGATCTTCCGCGGCTTTTTCTCCTCGCTCACGACCTCGGGCGCGAACAGCATCTTACGCGCCCGCTGTTTGATGTCGGCCTCGATATCGAGGCCCAGGCAGGCGGCGTTGGCGGTGGCCGAGTCCGGGTCGACGCCGCCGGTATCTGGCAGGTTGGGGGTGACGATCCAGTCCTGCCGCAGCTCGCGTTCGACCCCGTTCGCGTCGATGTAGCCGATCACCACCCACACGGCATCCGGCGGCATGGCCCGGCGCAGCGCCCGCATGGTCAGCCCTTCGACCCCGCGCGCGTGCCGCGCGGCCGGATTGCTGCCGGCATGCAGGTCGGCCGAGACCTCGACGGCGCGCCTGATGGGCACGCCGTTCCAGGTGGTAATCTCCACCCCCCGCTTGAAATGGGGGTGCGAGAAGCCCTGCACGAAATGGGTGGCGATGTAGCGCGGCGCCTTGGCGGCGTCGAAATACTCCTCGACGCTGAAGGGCAGGACGGCCACCTTGTCGGCAAACGGCGCCGGCAGCATGTAGTTGGTATGCAGGTCGCGCACCGAGGTGAAGACCTCGATCATGTCGCGGTGGAACTGGAACTCGCTCTCCATGGTCTGGGGTGTGGCCTCGTTCAGCCGGTGGCGGATCAGCCGTAGCTTCTGCACCGGGTCGACCCCGTGCATCGCCTCCTTCAAGGGCAGGTGGACGAAATTGTCGTCGATCAGCACCAGAGCCTGGTCCACCAGCCGCTTGCGCCCGGCCAGGCTGAGGTCGCCCGCCGTGGCCAGAAAGCTGGGCAGGTCCGTGGCCGCCTTGAAATGCTCCCGCACCGCCGTATGCGACGATTTCAGGAATTTCAAGCTGGCCGCCGCCGCCCGCCGCGGTTTGGGTTTCGGCTTCGGTTTCGGCTTGGCTCTGGACTTGGGTTTCGGCTTGGATTTCGCCTTCCCGGCCCGCGCTGTCGCACCGCCGGTCTTCGCACGCTTGGTCGCCATGATCCCATCCCCCATGAATGATCCTGGTCCGAGTGCCCGGACCCGCCATGCGGGCGGGTCCCTAAGGCTGTATTGATGATATCATGATCGCGTCAAGATTGCGAATTGTGGCAAGGCCGGCGAGGCCGGGAAGCTAGTCGTCGTCTTTGTCGAGTTCGGCGAGGAGAGCTTGAGTTTGTGCAATTCGGTCTTGAGCGCCGACTTCCTGGAACAGGCCTAGCGCCTCCCGCCATAGCCGCCGCGCTTCGTCGCGGTCGCCCTTGTCGAGGTACAAGGAGCCCAGATTCACGTAGCATGTGGCCAGGCCCTCTTTATTGCCGAGCTCTTCATGAAGCACTAGCGCCTTGCCGAGCATGTGCTTGGCTTCGTCCGAATCGCCATGATCTCGGTGAAACCGACCCAAATTCCCATACTGGTTGGCCAATCCCTCCTTGTGACCCAGCTCTTCGTTCAAGCAGAGGGATTTGCGGTGCATTTCCTCAGCTTGATCGAGGTCACCGCGGCCCTGATAGATCAGGCCTAGGTTCCCATACTGGTTGGCCATGCCCTCCTTGCGGCCGAGCTCCTCGTTCAGCGCCAGGGCTTTCCGGTGCATGTCCTCGGCCCTGTTGAGGTCGCCGCGATCCTGACAAATCAATCCCAAATTCCCATATTGGCTGGCCATTCCTTCCTTATTACCAACTTCCTCGTTTAATCTGAGGGACTTGCTATGCATTTCCTCGGCCCGGTCGAGGTCACCGCGCGTCAGATAGATCAGACCCAGATTTCCGAATTGGATGGCCATACCTTCTTTACTGCCAAGTTCCTCGTACAATTCGAGAGACCTACCGAGCATTTCCTCGGCCCGGTCGAGGTCGCTGCGCGTCAGATAGATCAAGCCGAGATTACCATATTGACGGGCCATTCCTTCCTTATTGCCAAGTTCCTCGTGCAATTCGAGGGACTTGCCATGCATTTCCTCGGCCCGGTCGAGATCGCCGCGCGTCAGATAGACCAAACCGAGATTACCGTATTGGACGGCCATACCTTCCTTGCTGCCAAGTTCCTCGTGCAATTCGAGGGACTTGCTGTGCATTTCCTCGGCCCGGTCGAGGTCACCGCGGATCTGGTAGATCAGGCCTAGGTTCCCGGTGGCTGCTCCAATAACGGATTTGTCCTTCGCCCTATTTCCGAGGGAAAGGACCTTCCTCAGGACTTGCTCAGCCTCGTCGATCTTTCCGACGCGGTACAGTATCCGACCGTACATGTTCCAGCCGTCAGGATCTTCCGAGTCCAGTTCCGTGGCCTTGCGGCAGGCATCGAGCGCCTCGTCGGTATCGTTTAAGAATGCAATAGCGCCCAAGCTGCGATATGCTTGCGCTGCCCGGCGGTCGGCCGCCCGACCTTCGTGCTCCCGTTCGATGGCCAGCTTCTTGAGGTCGATCTTTGCCCGTTCGGTCTGGCCGGCCTTGAGCTTGGCTTCAGCCTCGGCCAGGCCGGCGGCATGTAGCGTCTCCAAGGCTTCGATAATGCCCTTCAAGTCTTCGGGTGGCCGACTATCCTTCCGTTTCGCAGAGACGGCGGCCTTGACGATTTCCGCCACCTGCTCCGCCGTCATTCCGATGGTCATGTCTCCGCCGGCCTGATAGCCCTCGGTGGCGATCTGTTGGGTGACCGAGCCGCTTTCGGTCTGCACGTTGCCTGTGAAACCGCCAATGTTCGTATCGCCCTTGGGCGGCGGGTCGCTCTTTTTTTTGCGATCGAAGTAGTAGGCCAGCCAAGCCGCGAGCACCACGCCGGCGAGGCCGAAGCCCCAGCCGATCCATTCCTTTAGCTCGATCCCCCACATCTTAAAGGCTCCCAGTCTACTCCTTCAGCCGCACGCCTGCGCCGGCGGGGTGTTGCGGGACCTCGCCCTCGGCGATGAATTCGACGCCGGCTTTCTCGAAGGTTTCTTTGAGAAGTCTGAGGGTGCTGTTGTGCGGCGTTGTCTTTTCGACCTCAAATGTACGAACGGAGGATACCCCCACGGATGCGCGTGCGGCCAGCTCCTCCTGTTTCCATTTAAGGAGTGCCCGAGCGGCACGGCATTGAGCAGGCGTGATCATGCGGCGATATAACTCCGGACAGAAATTCCCGTCAATCCGATCAACTTTCGCTTGACTAAAGGCAACTCTTTCATATGATAACAATGTAGTAAGTTGATTTTATCAGAACGGGCTCCGCAGGTGCCGTTAACACCCACGAAGCCCTGACCACACCAACCTAGTAGGAGATTGGCATGGCTAATCCATCCCATAGCACACCTGCACCTGATCCTAGAAACCCGGAACAAACGTCCAACTCCGTTCGTCCTGAGCTTGTCGAAG
>JAKSBY010000793.1 GCA_022360855.1 Sphingomonadales bacterium
CGACGCCGAGATCCGCCAGCTCGCCCGTCTCTTCGACCATGTCGGCGGCACCATCTACCTCCGCATCGGCTACGAGTTCGACGGCCGCTGGAATGTCGGCGTTGAGGAGCCGGAGACCTACAAGGCGGCCTATCGCCACATTGTCGATGTTCTGCGCGCCGAGGGGGTCAGCAACGTCGCCTATGTCTGGCATGCCGCAGCCTCGCCCATCGACGACGTTCTTGACCGGGCGCATGAGGACATCCGGCGCTGGTATCCGGGCGACGGCTATGTGGACTGGATGGCTCTCTCATGGTTTTTGTTGCCGGAGGAGGGTCCGCGGGTAAAGACCGGCTACAACCCCGCGACCCAGCGCGAACTGGCCGACGAGGTGGTGCAGTTCGCGCGCGAGCGGAGCAAGCCGGTCATGATCGCCGAGGCCGCGCCCCAAGGCTACGATCTCGGGGCCTTATCATCGCGGCATATCAGCCGCATCTGGGACGGGCCCACCGGCAAGGGCCGGAAAAAACACTCGGCGGCGGATATCTGGCGGGCCTGGTATGCGCCGGTCTTCGCTTTTCTGGAGCAAAACGGCGATACCATCCGTGCGCTCGCCTATATCAACTGCCATTGGGACAGCCAGGATATGTGGGACGCGCCCTATGAAGGCGGCTATTGGGGCGACAGCCGCCTCCAGGTGAACGCGGAGATCGCGCGGCGCTGGTCCGCCGCCATCGAGAGCTGGCGCGGTGACCGGTAGCGCCCCGGTCGAGGCCCGCCTGTGATGCCGCGGGAGACCGTCACCGCGCTCTATTTCGCGGCCATCGTCGCGCTTGGCGGCTTCCTGTTCGGCTTCGACGCCACGGTCATCTCGGGCGTCATCGGCTTCGTCCGGGTCGAATTCGACCTCAACGACTGGCAGGTCGGGCTCGTGGTCGGCGCGCCGACTTTGGCCGGCATCCTGGCGGCGGTCACGGTCGGCCCGCTCGCCGATCTCATCGGCCGCAAGCGCATGCTGCAAATCCTCGCCGCCGTCTACACGGTCTCGGCCATCTTCTCCGCGCTAGCGCCGGATTTCCTGTCGCTCGTGCTGGCCCGCGCCATCGGCGGCTTCGCCTTCGGCTCGCTCGGGCTCGCGCCGATCTATATCTCCGAGACCTCGCCGGCCCGGCATCGCGGCTTCATGGTTTCGGTGAACCAGTTCAACATCGTCATCGGCTTTTCGGCGGCCTATTTCGCCAACTACTTCCTGCTGCAGCTCTCGCAGTCGCCGGCCGACTGGGTCGGCGCGCTGGCCATCGATCGCGAGACCTGGCGTTGGATGCTCGGTATCGAGGCCGTGCCTGCGGTCGGCTATTTCCTTCTGCTTTTTTTGGTACCGGAGAGCCCGCGCTGGCTCTTTATCAAGCAGCGCCAGGACGAGGCCCGCCGCGTGCTCGCCCGCGTCACCGTCGCGGCGCAGCTCGAGGACGCACTGGAGGAGATCACCCGGTCCACCGCCGATGCGGCGCGGAAACTGCGCACCCGCATCGCGCTGCTCAAGCGCCCGGCGATCCGCCTGCCGCTCATTCTCGGGCTGATCGTCGGGATCGCGCAGCAGGCCTCCGGCATCAACGCGGTCTATTTCTACGCGCCGACGATCTTCGAGCAAAGCGGGGTCGGCACCGACGCGGCCTTCGCCCAGGCGATCTGGATCGGGCTGATCAATATCGTTTTCACCTTGGCTGCCATGGCGCTGATGGACCGCCTCGGGCGCAAGCCGCTGCTGATGGCCGGCCTCTGTGGCGTCATTGTCAGCATGAGTATCTCGGCATACGGCTTCAGTCAGGCGACCTATCGGCTCGATCCGCAAGCGGTCGCGGCGTTGTCCGAGACGATCGACGGGGAACGTCTTGGCCGACTGGCCGGTGTCACCTTCGACAGCGACGTCGCCTTCAAATCGGCGCTCAGGGCCGAGATCGGCGATGGCGCGTTTAAGGCCCACGAGGCGGCGCTCCTCCAGGCCGCCACCCGCGTCGATGCGCGACTCATTCTGATCGGGATCCTGGGCTTTGTCGCCTCCTTCGCCTTCTCGCTGGGGCCTGTGATGTGGGTGCTGCTGCCGGAGATTTTTCCCAACGCGGTCCGCGCCGTCGCCATGGCCGTGGTCGGCTTCTTCAACAGCCTCGTCAGCTTCGGCGTCCAATTCCTGTTTCCGGTCGGCCTGACGCATATCGGCAGCGCCGGGACCTTCATCACCTATGCTTGCCTGTCGCTCGTCGCCTTGTTCCTGGTCGCGCGGCTGTTGCCCGAAACCAAGGGCCGGTCGCTCGAGCAGCTCGAGGCGGAGTTCGCCGCGCGGGCATGACCCAGGAGCGAGACCGCCATGGCGGAGCAGACCAAGATTAGATGGGGCATCCTCGCCACCGGCCGGATCGCCGATTGGTTCGTGACCGATTTCAGTGCCGTTCCCAATGGCACGGTCGTCGCCGTGGCGTCGCGCTCGCAGGCCAATGCCGACGCCTTCGCCCGCCGCCACGGCATCGCGCGGGCCTATGGCGATTACGATGCGCTGATGGCGGACCCGGATGTGGATGTCGTCTATATCGCTACGCCACACACGCAGCACCTGGAGAATGCGATCGAGGCGTTGCGGGCGGGCAAAGCCGTGCTCTGCGAAAAACCGTTAACCGTGACCCCGGACGAATGCCGCGCGCTGATCAGGGTGGCCGAGGAAACCGGCGGTTATTTGATGGAGGCCATGTGGACCTATTTCCTGCCAGCCATCCGGCAGGCGGAGGCCTGGGTTGCGGCGGGGCGCATCGGCCGTATCCGGCACATCAAGGCCGACTTCGGCTACCCGCTGCCTTACGCGTCCGACCGGCGGGAATATGATGCCGGGCTCGGCGGCGGCGCGCTGCTCGAGATGGGGATCTACCCGGTGGCGCTGGCCTGGCTCTTTTTGCGTCAGGGCCCGCAAGCGATCCACGTGACCGCGCGCACTGCGCCGAACGGTGTGGAGGACGACGTGGTCGCCGTCTTCGACTATGGTGACTGCGTGGCGAGTTTGGCGACGTCCTTCCGCTGCAAGCTTCAGAACTGGGCCTATATCATCGGCGAGGAGGGCTATATCGCGATCCCGGATTTCTGGCGCGCCCGCACCTGTTATCTGTACCGGCTCGACGAACGCATCGATGACTTTACCGACGGCAGAGCCGATCAGGGCTTCAGCTTCGAGGCGGTGGCGGTCGGCGACGATCTTCTGGCCGGCAAGCGGCAGTCGGATGTCGTTTCGCTCGCAGACAGCCTGAAG
>JAKSBY010000594.1 GCA_022360855.1 Sphingomonadales bacterium
AAGCGGCCGCATCAGCTCAGCCACGTCTTCGCCTATCTGGCGCAGGCGCAGACCGTGCACTGGCCGCTGACAGTGGAGGCGCTTGCCGCGCTCGGCCGGCGGCCGGCCTATACGCCCTTCGCCCGCCTTACGGAGGTGGATCAGGCCGCCATTGATCGCGCCATCGCGCAAACCAGTCTGGAGGCCATGCGCCACAGGGCCATCACTAGTCTTTCAGGCGGCGAGCGGGCGCGGGCGCTGCTGGCCCGCGTGCTGACGAGCGACGCGCCGGTGGTGCTCGCCGACGAGCCGGTCGCGGCACTTGACCCCTATCACCAGCTCAACATCCTGGACATCCTCAAAGCCCTGGCGGCGGCCGGCCGCGTGGTCGTGATCGTGCTGCACGATCTCAGCCTCGCCCGGCGCTATTGCGATGACGTGATCCTGATGCACGCCGGACGGGTTGCGGCCCAGGGGCCGAGCGCGGAGGTGCTGACCGCCGAAACCCTCGAGCCGGTCTATCGGGTGCGGCTGGATCTCGGCGAGACCGGCGCCGTTCTGCCGCTCGCCCGGCTTGCGGACGCGCCATGACCGCGGCACTGATGCTGCAGGGGACGGGCTCCGATGTCGGCAAGTCGCTTCTGACCGCCGGGCTCTGCCGCGTCTGCGCCGCGCGCGGTCTTAAGGTGGCGCCGTTCAAGCCGCAGAACATGTCCAACAACGCCGCCGTGGTCTCCGACGGCGCCGGCGGCGAGGGCGAGATCGGCCGCGCCCAGTGGCTGCAGGCTTTCGCGGCGCGCCGGGAGCCCACCGTGCATGTAAACCCGGTGCTCCTGAAGCCGCAGTCGGACAAGACGAGTCAGGTGGTCGTGCATGGCAAGCTCTTGGACACCGCGTCCGCCCGGGCCTATCAGGCGCATAAAAGAACGCTCATGCCGGCGGTTCTGGAGAGCTTCGGGCGGGTTTCGGCGGATGCCGATCTCGTCATCATCGAAGGTGCGGGCAGCCCGGCGGAGATCAATCTGCGCGCCCACGACATCGCCAATATGGGCTTTGCCCGTGCCGGTGGCGTGCCCGTGGTGCTGATCGGCGATATCGACCGGGGCGGGGTGATCGCGTCGCTCGTCGGCACCCAGGCGGTGCTCGACCCGGCGGACGCCGAGCTGGTCGCCGGTTTCATTATCAACCGTTTCCGGGGCGATCCTGCGCTGTTCGAGGGCGGTCTGGCGACGATCACCGAGAAGACGGGCTGGCCCTCCTTCGGCGTCGTCCCCTGGCTGGTCGAGGCGGCACGGCTGCCGGCCGAAGATGCGGTGGTGTTGGAGCGCAAGACAGCCGGTGGAGACGGGCGCCGGCTGGTGGTCGCCGCGCCGATGCTGTCGCGCATCGCCAATTTCGACGATCTCGATCCTCTGAAAGCGGAGCCGGAGGTGGAGGTCGTCTTCGTCCCGCCGGGTGAGCCGATCCCCCGGTCGGACCTGATCGTCCTTTTAGGCACCACGTCGACGCTCGCCGATCTCGCCTTCCTGCGCGAGCAGGGCTGGGGCATCGACATTCTGGCGCATGTCCGCCGGGGCGGCCGCGTGCTCGGGCTTTGCGGCGGCTTCCAGATGCTGGGCCGGCGGGTCCGCGATCCTGAAGGCCGGGAAGGCCCGGCCGGCGAGGCGGATGGCCTCGGTCTTTTGGATATGGAGACGGTTATTGAAGCCGAAAAAGAGGTCCGTACCGCGAGCGGCAAATCGGCTGAAGGCGATGCGCCGGTGCAAGGCTACGAGATCCACATGGGCCAGAGCCGCGGCCCCGCGCTGGACCGCCCGATGTTGGTACTCCAAGGCCGGCCGCAGGGCGCCATCTCCGCCGACCGCCGGGTGATGGGCTGCTATCTCCACGGCCTCTTCACCGGCGACGCCTATCGCGCCGCTTTTCTGGGCGAGCTCGGTGCGCGCGCGCAAGAACAGTCCTATTTGGGCCTAGTCGACGGGGCGCTCGACCGCATCGCCTCTCAATTGGAAGACTGCCTCCGTGTAGACGATCTGCTGGCCGTGGCGGGCCTGTAGCCATGCCCGAATTGTTGCTGGGCGCGCTGGTCGTCGACGCGCTTGTCGGCGATCCGCGCTGGCTCTTCCGCCGGATCGGCCATCCCGTAACCTGGATGGGGCGCCTAATCGAGATTGCGGACCGGCGCCTCAACCGGCCGGGACTGACGCCGGCAGCGCTGCGGCTAAGAGGAGGTCTTGTCCTGCTCGGCCTTGCCGGCACGTGCGGCCTCATTGCCTGGGCTATCGGATCGGTGCTCGGAACCATTCCGTTCGGCTGGATCGGCGAGATCCTAGTTGTCGCAACACTATTGGCCGGGCGTGGCCTGTATGATCACGTGCAGGCGGTTCGCGTGGCCCTGACGGCTGACGGGCTCGAGTCCGCCCGCCATGCGGTGGCGAAAATCGTCGGCCGCGACGTCTCCGAGCTCGATCTGGCCGGGGTTTGCCGCGCCGCCATCGAAAGCCTGGCGGAGAGTTTCTCCGACGGCGTAGTCGGCCCGGCGCTCGCCTATCTCGCCGTCGGGCTGCCGGGGATCGCCGCCTACAAGGCGGTCAGCACGGCCGACAGCATGATCGGCAACCGCGACGAACGTTACCGCTCTTTCGGCTGGGCCGCCGCGCGCACGGACGATCTGTTCAACCTTGTCCCGGCACGGCTCACCACGCTGCTGATCGCCCTGGCGGCGGGCCGCGATGCGGGGTTTGCGCTGGCGACGGCCTGGCGCGATGCGCGCCGGCACGCCTCGCCCAACGCCGGCTGGCCGGAGGCGGCGATGGCCGGCGCGCTCGGGCTCAGGCTTGGCGGGCCGCGCCGCTACGATGGTCTCGAGCTGGATGGCGCCTGGCTCGGCCGCGGGCGGCCGGATGCGGGGCCCGATGATATCGGCCGGGGACTCAGGCTCTACTCGGTCGCCATGGGGTTCATCGCGGGGATGTTGGCGCTTGCGGCCCTGGCCCTCAATTGAACAGCGCGGCGACCACGATCCAGCACGCGCATTCGCTCACCTGCTGGCCGGCGCCGAGCACATCGCCCGTATAGCCGCCGATCTGCTTACGGCTCAGCCACCAGACGATTGCGGTGGCGGCGGCTGCCGCAATAAGGATAAAGCCGGCTTCAGGCAGCGGCCAGAAGACCAATGAGAGCAATGCAAGCAGGCTTCCGATGAGGACCACCGGCCGCCCCGGCCTCGCGGCGACCGCGCCCATGCCGTCGGGCCGTGCCGGCGGGAGCGTAGCCAGCAGCGCGACGATGGTGCCGCGGCCGAGCGCGCCGAGGGTGATCAAGGCGGTGGCCGCCGTCAGCGCGGACGGTAGGCTGGCAAGCGCGGTGATGCGGATGAGCAGGCTGATCGCGATGGCGATGGCCCCGTAAGTGCCGATGCGGCTGTCGCGCATGATCTCCAGCTTGCGTTCGGTGGTGGCCCCACCGCCGAAGCCGTCAGCGGTGTCCGCCAGGCCGTCTTCGTGAAAAGCGCCGGTGGCGAGCACCATGGCGGCGACCGCGAGCACGGCCGCGATGGTCGCCGGCAGCCCGAAGAACATGGCCAGGCCGAAAAGCGCCGCGCCGATCAGGCCGACCACGGCACCGACTACGGGATAGGCCCAGACACTCCGGGAGAGGTCCGGCGCCGCCTCATGGGCCGGGCGCACCGGCAGGCGGGTGAGCAGCATCAGCGCGGCGCGGAGATCTTCGAGGGCCCGGTCGCTCATGAGCCGCTGTCCACGCCGGCCGAGGCAAAGGTGGCCATGCCCGAGTGGCAGGCGACGGCGCCGCGCAGGATCCCCAGCGCCATCGCCGCGCCGGTACCTTCGCCAAGACGCATATCGAGCCTGACGACGGGCTCTTTGCCTATGTGCGCAAGGAGCCGCGCGTGTCCCGGCTCGGCGGAGCAGTGTCCGGCCAGGCAATGATCCAGGCCGGCAGGATCGAGCTTGGCGAGGACCGCCGCCGAGGCGGTGCAGATGAACCCATCGAGGATGACCGGCACCGAATGCTGCCGTGCCGCGAGAACGGCGCCTGCAATGGCAACTTGCTCGCGTCCGCCGAGCGCCGTCAGGACGCTCAAGGGATCTCCAAGCGTGTCCTTATGCCGTTCCAGGCCCTTCTCTACCGCTTGACGCTTGCGGTCCAGCCCGGCTGTGTCGATGCCCGTTCCGGGGCCGACCCAATCGCCGGCGGACCCGCCATAAAGCGCGCAGGCAAGCGCTGCGGCGACGGTGGAATTGCCGATGCCCATCTCCCCGAGGAACAGTAGGTCCGCATTCGGATCGACCGCGCCGGCGCCGGTATTCATAGCCTTCAGGCAGTCCGTCTCCGAAAGGGCCGGTGCGGTCGTGAAGTCGGCGGTCGGCCGGTCGAGATCGAGATCGATCACCGAAAGTTCTGCGCCGTAAGCGTTGCAAAGCTGGTTGATAGCCGCGCCACCGGTGCGGAAATTCGCCACCATCTGTGCGGTCACGCTCTGTGGAAACGC
>JAKSBY010000663.1 GCA_022360855.1 Sphingomonadales bacterium
CGCCGCGAGAAGCTTGAGGAGCTCGTCGCGGACCCGCTCGACCGACAGGATGTCGAGCCGCCCGGCGAGTGCGGCGCAGGCATCGAGCCCCGCCGCATCCATCCCGCCGGCCCCGTAATGCGCGTGGAAGCGGAAGAAGCGCAGGATGCGCAATGCGTCCTCGGTGATGCGCGCCTCGGCATCGCCGATGAAACGGACGTGCCCGGCTTTAAGGTCGTCGAGGCCGCCGAAATAGTCGTAGAGTGTTCCGTCTGGGGCGGCGTAGAGCGCATTGAACGTGAAGTCGCGGCGCGCCGCATCGGCCTGCCAGTCGTCGGTGAAGGCGACCTTGGCGTGCCGGCCGTCGGTCTCCACATCGTGGCGCAGCGTCGTCACCTCGATTGCGTGCCCCTCGGCAACCGCCGTCACCGTGCCGTGCTTGAGGCCGGTGGGCACCGCCTTGATTTCCGCCGCCTCCAGGCGTGCGATGACCGCATCCGGCTCGAGCCGCGTGGCGATGTCGATATCGGTCACAGGCTCGCCGAGCAGCGTATTGCGCACGGCGCCGCCGACGAAGCGGCAGTTGTTTGCGCCGAGCGCCGCAACCACGCGCGTCACCGCCGCGTCAGCGAGCCACGGTGCCTCGAGCCTGTCAGTCGATTGTGCCAGGGACGACCTCGCCATTCTCGTGCCGGGGCGCGGTATATTGCCCCTCTGTGTTGTCTTCGCTGGTAAGGGCAAAAAGCCCGAGCGACAGCGCCACCGACGCAATCAGGCCGATCCCGGCAAGTGTTTGCCATCTCTCGGCGCGTTTTTGAGCGCGGGGATCGTCGCTCTTTTCACGGCGCATGAGCCAGACCCAAAGCGCGAAGGCCAGAAACGGCAGTAGAAACAGGAGCAGGCGGAAGAGCACCGCGGTCATGGCCGCACCGCCTCTGCCTCGGCATTGACGGCATCCAGGCGCACCGGCTTGTTCCCGGTCAGGAGTTCGTAGAGATTCATCAGCATACCGGCGGTTGCCCCCCAGATGTAGTGTTCGCCATACGGGATGGCATAGAAATAGCGCCGCCGGCCGAGCCAGACGCGGCTGTGAATCCGGTGATTTTCCGGGTCGAGCAGGAAGTTCAGCGGCACCTCGAAGGCCTCGGCCACCTCATGCGGGTCGATCGCTAACTCAAAGCCGGGCGTCACCAGGCCGACGATCGGCGCCACGTGGTAGCCGGTGGAGGTTTCGTAGAGATCGAGGGCGCCGGCGATGTGGACGAGCTCCCGGCCAATGCCGATCTCTTCCTCGGTCTCCCGGAGTGCCGTGTCGATGGCGTTTTTATCGCCAGCCTCGCGCGCGCCACCGGGGAAGGCGACCTGGCCGGCGTGGTCCGGCAGATGCTCGGTGCGCCGGGTAAGGAGCACGGTCATGTCATCGGCCCGGTCGACCAGCGGAACCAGAACCGAGGCCGCGCGGCCGGTATATTTGCGCGTCACTTTCCCTTTCAGGCTCGGATTCAGGTCGAAATCGCCGCGGCGCATATCGATGCCCGCCGGCTCGTGGCCGGCCATGGTCTTGAGGATGAAGTCACGCATAGGCCAAATCCTCGCCGCCGGAGCTTTCCGGCCCGAGCGGGAAGAATTCGCCGCCGGACCAGACGCCGAGCAACTTCTCGCCTTTGACCTTGCGGCTTTCCGCCAGATTCACGAGCTCGTAGAAGACCGGGCGGGCGATCAGCGCCTCGAGGCGGTCGCGCACCAGAATATAAGGCGCCGGCTCCTCGGTCGCCGGGTCGATCTCCACCCGGATCGGATGGTCGGCGTCGGCGAGCACGAGGTCGTCGACATGGGTGCGGAAGCTCAGCATCTGCTTCCTGCCCTTGCCCGTGGCGGTCACTTCCACGGCGAGGAAAGGCGCGTCGTCGACCTGGATGCCGATCTTCTCCACCGGCGTCACCAGATAGTGGCGGCCGTCCGCATCGTGGCGCAACACCGTCGAAAACAGCTTCACCATCCGCTTTCGCCCGATCGGCGTGCCGAGATAGTACCAGGTGCCGTCGCGGGCGATGCGCAGATCGATATCGCCGCAGAACTCCGGGTCCCACAGATGCACCGGCGGATAGCTCTGGCCCTCGATCTGCGCCAGGATACGCGCCAGATCGGGGGCGCCTTCCCGGTTCTGATCCTGCTTGCTCACATTCCGGCCCGATTCATCCATCACACTTAATTTTATTCACGATTTACGACTTTGCCTTATATAGTAATGCAGTATGTCGGCGTCAGGGGTAGTGCGCATTTGCGCACCGGCATCGCGAAAACTATAACCGGTTTATAGCAGCGAGAGTAAGGTGATGCGCAGTTTTGTAGAAGCCGAAGCCGCCCCTGACACGGAGCATGACGACACCGTCAATCTGGCCGACCGTGCCAGCGCCAGGTTGCGCGCCGTGCGGGCCGAATTGGCGAAAGTGGTCTTCGGACAAGACGAGGTCGTGGAAGAGGCGTTGATCACGCTTCTCGCCGGCGGCCATTGTCTCGTGGTCGGCGTGCCCGGCCTGGCCAAGACGCTCCTGGTGGAAAGCCTCGGCACCGTTCTCGGCCTCGACCAGAAGCGCGTGCAATTCACGCCCGATCTTCTGCCGGCGGATATTCTCGGCACCGAGGTCCTGGAGGACAGCGAGGACGGCCGGCGACGGTTCCGTTTCATACCGGGTCCGGTGTTCAGCCAGCTTCTGATGGCCGACGAGATCAACCGGGCCAGCCCGCGCACGCAATCGGCGCTGTTGCAGGCCATGCAGGAACGCGCCGTCACGGTGGCCGGCGAGGCGCATGATCTGCCCCGGCCTTTCCACGTTTTGGCGACGCAAAACCCGATCGAGCAGGAAGGCACCTATCCGCTGCCCGAGGCGCAACTCGACCGGTTTTTGCTGCAGATCAACGTCACCTATCCGGACGAAAGCTCGGAGCGCGAGATCCTGATCCGCACCACCGGCACGGAGGTGCCGCGTCTCAAGCCGGTTTTGACGGCGCAGGAACTGATGCAGATCCAGGAACTGGTGCGCCAGGTTCCGGTCGGTGAATCCGTGGTCGCGGCGATCCTCGAGCTGGTGCGCGGTGCGCGGCCTGAGGATGACGACAGCGAGATCATCTGGGGTCCGGGGCCGCGGGCCTCCCAGGCCCTGATGCTGAGCGCCCGGGCCCGCGCGCTTCTGCAGTCCCGCCTGGCGCCGTCGGTCGACGATGTGGTGGCACTGGCCAAGCCGGTGCTCAGGCATCGCATGGCCTTGTCGTTTGCCGCGCGGGCCGAAGGCAAAACCGTGGAGCATGTGGTCGATCGTTTGACCGAAAAGCTCTGACGAGCATTCAAAGATGGCGGTCCTATCCGCGAAATCCAGTGGCAGTGTTCGGGCGCCCAAGGACATGGAGGCGCTGTGGCACCAGGCGGAAGGCCTGGTGCGCAACCTGCCCGAGATGCGGGCGCGGGCCAGCGAGCTGTCGCCGTCGTCGAGCCGCGGCACCCACGGCCGGCGCAAGCCGGGCACCGGCGATTCCTTCTGGCAGTTCCGGCCGTTTCATCAGGGCGATACCGTGCGCGATATCGACTGGCGCCGTTCGGGCCGGTCGGATTCGCTGTTTGTGCGCCAGAACGAGTGGGAAACGGCGCAAAACGTCTGGCTCTGGTGCGATACCTCGCCGTCCATGGCCTTCCAATCCACCCTCGCGCAGCAGTCCAAGGCGGACCGCGCCACGGTGTTGGCGCTGGCACTGGCGATGCTGTTGGTCGCCGGCGGCGAGCGCGTCGGTCACCTCGCGGGCCAGGAACGGCCGGCGGGCGGGCGCTTCGGGGCGCGGCGTCTGTTCGATTCCATGCTGCATCACGGTAAGCCCACCGAGCTCGCGTTTCCACGCTATCGGGCCATCGGCCAGCACGCGCATCTGATCGCCATCGGCGATTTCCTTGCCGACGAGGCGGCCATCGAGAAGGCCGTGATGCGCTACGCCCATGCGGGCGTGAAGGGGCATTTGATCCAGGTGCTCGACCCGGCCGAGGAGGACTTTCCGTTCGAGGGACGCATAACCCTGCACGGACTGGAAGGCGAGGGCGATCACCGGCTAAGCCGCGCCGAGGAGATCCGCGC
>JAKSBY010000542.1 GCA_022360855.1 Sphingomonadales bacterium
CGGGCGTGCTCGGCGCCGCGCCGTCGAAGTCGTCGTATACGGAGATCTCCTTGAACGGCCAAAATGCAAAGCCGAGCCGCTTATACCAGTCGAACACGCCATGACGCGCCTGGCTGACGCAGGTAACCTGCCCAATGCCGACGATATTTCCAGAAAAATAGTCGCGAGAAAACGACATCAACGCTCTTTATGTCTAACAGGCAACTCGGAATAGGCAGTAACAAGGGCCCTCATCAGGTCCCCAAAGGCCCCCGCAAGCAAATTCCAGGCTTCCGGCAATCGGCTAAGTTATTGATTTTATTGGTCGGAGCGGCGGGATTTGAGTCCACGACCCCTTGCCCCCCAGTCGAAGTACGGGCATGACGAGTTCGTATTTGCTAATCTGGAGACACACAAAGCGTTTAGCGACAAGGCCCTCGGTCGCAAGGTTGCGTGTGCTCACAAGAATTGGAAGATAGCCGACGGTGGCCAGGTTCGCAAGTTCACGCCGCATGATTTGAGACGGGTTGGACCGACTTTGACCAGAGGCATTTCGAAATTCGATAAAAAACTCACTCTACGGCAGTACCCGGAGGATGTTACTGACGTTTACGACCTCTAGAGTTGCGATGAGGAGAAGATAAGGACATTGAAACTTTGGGAGATCAGATTGCGCGAAATTTTGGGCGACCAACCTGCGCAAACCGAGCCTGATGGCCGGCCCGGCTCTAAGCAGCGATTGGCTGCTTAGCCTGATAGGTTTTGATCCGGACCGAGCAATAGGTCAGAGGTAAGAATGCACCATCAAATGCCGGGACTAAACACCTAGTCTTGCGGACTACGCACCTCCATCCGCGCCTGAAAAAGCTAACCCGCTATAGTCTCGCCGCGAACCGACAATCAACCTGCGCCAATCACGCAGGGCTGCTCAGGAACACGGGCCACATAATCGCGCGGCTTCATTGATAACCCGCCAAATAGGCCCGGCAGTCGCTCAGGGCCGCGGACAAATGCTTACGCACCGAGCCGACCGTAATATTCATCTCTTCGGCAATATCCTGGTATGACATGTGGTTGAATTTGCGCAGAATAAAGGTGCGCCGCCGTTGCGGGGGCAAGACCTGAACTTTGGTCCATAAGAGAGAAAGCTCCTGCCGGCTTGAATAGCCGTCATCTGCATACGGCTGCCGGTCGGCGACCTCATCAACCTCCATCTTGGACGCGTATCCAAAGGGCGTACGTTTTTGTCGGCGTATCAGATCGATGGCCAAACGATATGCCGTCGTAAACAGGAAGGCCTCTATATTCCGGACCTCTGAGAGATCTCTTACGGTGCAAAGCCGGAAAAAGGTCTCCTGCACGAGATCTTCGGCATCATCTCTGGAATGAACGATATTACTCAAATAATACAAGAGCCGTTTGGCGTACATCTTGGACACTTGGTCAATAAAGTAGTTGCGACGGTCCAA
>JAKSBY010000294.1 GCA_022360855.1 Sphingomonadales bacterium
CAATATTTCGATCATTCTAGAAATATGGATACAAAGAGCGTGATCGATACCTTGGCAGCCCTGGCGCAGGACACCCGCCTTCGAGCGTTTCGGCTCGTTATCGAACAGGGGGAGGAAGGTCTTGCGGCCGGCGTGATCGCCGAGCGGCTCAAGGTTACGCCCAACACGCTTTCAGCGCATCTCGGCATTTTGGCCAGTTCCGGTCTGATGAGAGTGCGCCGCGAGGGCCGCAAAATGATCTATTCGGTAGACCTTGAAAAGATCAGAGAGCTGCTCGCTTTTCTGGTGCAGGACTGCTGCAAGGCTCAGGCGGAGGTCTGCGAGCCGCTGATCGCCGCAATCCTGCCAGCCTATTGCGCGGGCGAGAAGCCTGCTGCCGAGCGGAACGGACAGTGAGGCTCGCGCCATAATCGACCGGAAAATGGTGGTTTCGTCATAATAATTCCAAATTTCTGGAATAATCGAAGTATATTCTGAGTTATTTGGAAATCGAGTCGAAAAGAGCGAACATGGAAACGGCGTCGTTGTCTACGAATTCAAAGGCAAAGACTCGAATGGAGTCGAGCGGGCTTCGCGTGGATCAATGTTTGGAAGAGGTAGAGCCATGCAAAAATCACTCTTGAGCGGTGCCCTGCGTTGCGCCCTTGGCGCCGGTATGATCGCGGGCCTACCGATCGTTGCGTCGCCCCTGGCGTCGTCGAGCGCGCAGGCGGCCGACGAGGCGCAAGGCGCGCTGCTTGTTGTGCAGCTGTTCGGATCCCGGGGTTGGAAGGTCGAATGCGCCCTGGAAAAGGAAAGCGGCAAGATGATCAAGCCGAAAGCACGCGGCCGCGGCAGCAATTCCAGCGGCTCCATCATCGGCCGCGACGTGGTCGGCGGTACCTGCGAGATCGATGCCAGCTCGGGCTATCTTCGGGTCACCATCGTCGACCGGACGGACGCTTTCCGGTGCCCCTTCGAAAACACGGCGGCGGACGCTTGCGAAGCAACCTATCCGGCGGGCACGACGACCTCGATCCAGATCTCGCAGTCCTAGCCAGCCGCACCTGCGGGGCGATTCACTCTTCCCGGTCATTCGCCGACTTGTCTGTTTGAGGTTTGTTATGCTTAGCCCCCGCGCTTTTGTTGCGCGGGGGCGGGCAGAGGGCCGTTTTGCCGACTGGGTGTTTGGGCCCGAGATCAAGCATGGCCCTGCCTGCTTTCATTGACCC
>JAKSBY010000047.1 GCA_022360855.1 Sphingomonadales bacterium
CTCGGTGTGGACGACCGGACCCTGTTCGAGATCTCGTCGAAGTCCTCGGGCCGCTGCTGGTCCCTGGATACCTACTGCCCGGTGCCGGGTCCGGTTCCGGCGTCGCCGGCCAATCGCGATTATGCGCCGGGCTTTACCACGTCGATGATGCTCAAAGACCTAAATCTGGCCCGTCAGGCGGCCGAGGAGAACGGCGCCGAGACGCCTTTGGGCGCGCATGCCGCGGTGCTTTATGCGGCCATGGACGAGGCCGGGCACGGCGGGCTCGACTTCTCCGGCATCTTCAAAATGCTGAATGGCGAGATTTGACGCGAAGTTTCGCGAAATTTTAGGCGTCACTTAACTTAAATTTAGGCGCTGGCCGGCAGGATTGCGTTTGGTTCCGTTGTTTTTTGGGAGCTGCCGCCCATGTCACTGCCGGCGTCCGATGCCCTGATCGGCAAAGAACAAGTCCCGGTCGAGCACTCCAAATCCACCTTTTTGGAGTGCCTTCAGCTTGTCGAGCGCCTGCATCGCAGGCTCCTGGATGTCATCAAGAATCGCCTCGACTCCAAGGGCTGGTCCGACGTCAACGCGGTTCAGGCGCTGTTGATCTACAACATCGCCGACCACGAGATGACCGCCGGCGAGCTCAAGACACGCGGCTACTACCTCGGTTCCAACGTCTCCTATAATCTGAAGAAGCTCGTCGAGCTCGGCTATGTCAGCCACACCCGCTCGGAGCACGACCGCCGCTCGGTCCGCATCGCGCTCACCGAGAAGGGCATCGAGGTCCGCAATATCCTCGACGAGCTCTATGACGATCATCTCGCCGAGATCGTCGCCGATCAGGTGATCGGTGCCGGCGAGCTCGCCGTGCTGCGTCGTGGCCTGCGGGCGCTGGAGCGCTTCTGGGCCGACAATCTGCGCTTCGCCTCCTAGCTCTCTTCCAGCTACTCCATTCTATGTCATTCGCCGACTTGTCTGTTTGAGGTTTGTTATGCTTAGCCCCCGCGCTTTTGTTGCGCGGGGGCGGGCAGAGGGCCGTTTTGCCGACTGGGTGTTTGGGCCCGAGATCAAGCATGGCCCTGCCTGCTTTCATTGACCC
>JAKSBY010000781.1 GCA_022360855.1 Sphingomonadales bacterium
CTGCTGGTTCGACCCTTGCGTCGTGTTCTGGGGCAAGCGGGTGCGGAAGAAATCCTCCAGATTGAACGACATGGAGGAGCGGATGTCGTCCGCGTTGTACACCACATAGGGCTGGGCGTCGTCTTCGAAGCGGCGCACGCCCACGTTGCGGCTGCCCTCGACGATGACCTGGTCGAGCAGGCCGCGCTCTTCCTTGGTCTCTTCCTCTTCTTCCTCGATGGCCGTGCGGTCGCGCAGCTCCTCCAGCGTTTTGACGTCCGCGTCGTCCGACCCATTCGCTTGCACGTCCTCATTCGAGCTGTCGGTCGTCGCGCCCCGGGCATCGGCCATGCGGGTCCTGGCAACCGTCTCGCGTAACGCGGCCTCGACGATCCTGAGCGAGCCGTCGTCGCCGACGGAGACCTTCAGGCCCGATCCTTCGAGCATCCTGGTCAGCGCCTCGTCCGCCGGCATGTCACCGGCAATCGGCGCCGACTGTTTGCCGCGCACGAGCTCGGACGGCACGATAACGTCGATGTTCGATTGCTTCGAGAACTCCAGGATCGCCCTGGGCAAGGGCTGAGCATCGATATCGAATTGGGTCGTGTCTGCCTCCGCCATGGCGCCCGACGCAGCGACCGTCAGGGCCATGACAGAGACAGCACACACGCAGGACAGGCGGCGAAAATGGTTGGAACGGCGTTTCATGAGTTGGTCTCCCCCTCTAAATCCTTCGAGGCCTTGCTGGCCTTCTGAAACTTCGGCCCGGTTCTCAAAGGTTTTCGGGCCAATCGGGAGTGAGACGCCCGAGCGCCGCCGATCCGCAGAAATTTGTCAAAGAAAGTTCTCAGAGGCGCCATCGGGTGATCATGGCGGCCGTGGGGCCGCGCCGCGCGCAATGGAAAAACCGGACGGTTAGCCCTGCTCGGGACGGGCCTTCAGAACAACCCGCCCGGCCTGGTCGCGCTCCGTCTCGACCGGCAGAATCTGTTCCAGGGTGGACAGCATGGATTCGATCCGGTCGGTGCGGAACGAGCCGGTGATGCTGAGTTCGCCGATTGCGTCCGTGGCAAGGTGGATCTGGCCTTCGTAATAGCGATTGGCGTCGGAGATGACCTCGATGAGGCTGGCATCCTCATAATAGAGCCGGCCTTCGCGCCACGCTCCCGGCGTCGTACTGTCGATCGCGCGCACCGGCTCCACCGGCTGATCGCGCACGGCGACGAGCTGCTGGCCCGCGGTCAAAACGGTCGCAGGCGCAGGCGACGGCGCATCGGCCGGAGTCTCCTCGACCGTGATCTCGACGGTGCCCTCGGCGACGGCGACCCGAACCCGGTCGGCGGCGCGGCGGACTTCGAATCTGGTCCCGACCACACGAACCACCGCCTGATCCGCGACGACGAAGAAAGGGCGCGCCGGATTGCTCGTGACCGAGAAGAATGCCTCGCCGGAGGCGAGCGTCACACGCCGCTCGGCGGCCGAAAAATCGACATCGATACTCGAACGCGCGCCCAAGGTCACCTCGCTGCCGTCCGCCAGGGTGATATCGCGAATCTCGGCGGTCTCGGTAATGTAGTCCGCCCGCGGCGGCGCGATGACCTCCACCGGCCCGGTCAGGACCACGGCGAGCAACACCGCGGCCGCGGCGGCCGCGAGGCCGCCCGCCAGCGCCATGGGCCGGCCAATGAAGTCGCCGAGCCGGCGCATCCAGCCACCGCCGCGGCCGACGGCAAAACGTTCGAGGTCTTCGGGCCGCGCATAACCGCGCAGATGCGTAAGCTGCTCCGCCCCGCGCCAGAGGCGCTCGGCCTCGTCATAGGCCGCGCCGTGACGTGGATCGGCGGCGACCCAGGCCTCGAAGGCGGTGCGGTCGCGCCCGGCCACCGTTTCCGACGACAGGACGACGACCCAACGGCGCGCCTCGGCCTCGATCCCGGCCCTGCCCGGCTGCCTTTCCCGTATCTGGTCGACGATGGTCAACGGCCCCATCTCCGTTCGGATTTGCGTAATGCGGACTGGCACTTGGCCAAGGCCCGCTCGACGATGAGCCGGACGCCGGATTCCGACCGGCCGGTGCGCCGGGCGATCTCCGCGAACGACAGGCCGTCCAGCCGGTTGAGCAGGAAAAACACCCGCTCGCGTTCGGGGAGCGCCAGAATGGCCCGCTCCAGCACCCGAAGCTCATCCTTCCCCAATAAGACGCGTTCGGGCCCGAGATCATCAGAAAATTCTTCCTGAGCGGCCGGATATTCGGTGCGCAGGATGCGGCTGCGCCGCTGCGTGCGGCGTTTGTGATCGATGGCGGTATTGATCGCCGCACGATACAGGAAAGCCCGTGGATTCTCGACCTTCTCCGGTTTGTCCATGGCCGCAAGCTGGGTGAAGGCCTGCTGGACGACATCCTGCGGGTCGGGCGGACCCTCGCCGAAACGGGAGGCCAGATAGCGGCAGAGCTCGGGCCAATATTGATCGTAGACCGTTTGCAAAAACCGGTGGCGGGAACGGCGATCGATACCCCCCGGCGACCGCACCGGGCCTCGATCCAGACTCCCTGTCACAGAGATCTCGTTCACGCTCTCACAGACTCGCATCGTCTGACCGCTCCTCACGAGAATAGTGTCTGTCAGCGGAATCTGGCAAGACCCGGCCCCGATAGCCTTTAAATTCAATGGGTTAGCGTCTCGGCGTGGTTACCAGGGGCACGGCGCGGGCATCCGGAAACCGCGCGTCTGCCGCGCGGCTATGGCCGTAAGACGCACAAGCCACGGCAATCGGCACATTTTTTTTGGCACTTGGGCCCTGTGCCCGTCTCGCCCGAAAGCGGAACGCCGCGCTCATCCAGCTCCTTGATCGGCAAACCGAGCTCCGCCAAGCCCGGCAGGATGGTTTCCTTGTCGCCGACGACGACCGTGACCATCTCTTCCAGATTCAGGTGCTTTGCGGCAAGAACATCGATGTCTTGCTTGGTGATGCCGGCAAGAATCTCCTGCTGTTCGTCGATGACCTCGCTGTCCAAATCATGGATTTGAAGATTGGCCAGGAGGTTGAGTTTCTGGTTTCGCGATTCGTATCTGCGGGCGTCTGCCTGGCCGACGGCGCTTTTGGTGAAGGCCAGTTCCTCGGCGGTGATACCCTTGGCGGCATAGGCGCCGATCTCCTTGTAGAACTCGGTCAGCGCCGGGCCGGTGGCATCGGGGCGGACGGCGGCCGTGGCCGTGAAGCTGCCGCTGTCGGCATCGCCATAGAAATACGACCGGGCACCGTAGCTATAGCCTTTGTCTTCCCGCAGGTTGATGTTGATGCGGCTACTGAAGAAGCCGCCGAGCGCGTGGTTCATCAGCCCGGCGCGGTAATATTCGCCGGTCGCGTCAAAAGTGAGCGCGCGCTTGCCGATGCGAATCTGCGACTGGGCGGCGCCGGGCTTGTCGACGAGATAGATGGTGTTGCCGTCCAAGGCCGGCATGGCGGCGAGTTCGGGCGGCGCCACCTCCCTTGCCGGCCAACCGCCAAAGACGGCCAGTTTCTCCATGATCGTCGACTGCGGCAGATCGCTGACCACCACCATGCCGGCGACCGCGGCGGAATAGTGGCCCGCATAGAATTGCCGGACATCTTCAAGGGTGAGATTGGCCACGCTGTCCCGGATGCCGATGGACGGGTGGCCGAGAATATGGTCTTCGCCATACAGCAGCTTGCGCAAGACGTTGCTGGCGATCGTGGCCGGCTCTTTGTTTTTTGAGGCGATGTTCTGCAACGTCCGATCTTTCAGCCGGTCAAAGTCCTCTTCGGAAAACGCGGGCTTGAGCAGCTTCTCGGCCGCGATCGCGAGCGTCTCGTCCAGATGCCGGGTCAACGACCGGATATACAGGGCCGTGAACGTATCGCCGCCGGTGGCCACGACCGACGAACCGAGCTTGGCCAGCCGGTTCGTCAGGTCCTCGGCGGTGGACTCGGTGGTCCGTTCGTTGAGCATCGCCGCCGTCAGCCCGGCGAGGCCGAGCTTCTCCAAAGATTCGTTTTTCTGGCCGGCTTTGATGTTGACCCTGACCACCGTGGTGGGCGCCTCGCCATTGACCATGCCCAGAACCTCCACACCGTTTTCCAGCGCCGAACGCCATGTCGCCGGCAAGGTAAGGGGCCGATCTGCGCCGGCTGCCGGCATGACGGATCGGTCGAACGCATCCTCGGCGATCCGCAGATCGAGGTCGGATTCGGTCGTCACATCATAGTCCGGCAGCGTGCGTTCATAGCGTTGCCAGGTGTCAGGCGCCGCAATGGCACCCGGTTGCCCTTTGGGCACGATGCTCATGATCACGGCGGGCCTGCCTTTGATGTACTGGCCGTAGACCCGCAGCACATCTTCCTTGGTGACGTTTTCGTAGGCCGCGATTTCCTCGGCAAAATAGTTGGGATCATCCTGGAAGGTCTCATAGGCCGCCAGCCTGCTGACCTTGCCGAAAATGCTCTCCAGCCGATGAATCTTGCGCGAGACCGTTGCCGCCTTCACGCGGGTCAAATCGTCTTGCAAGACGCCGCGCACCTCGAATTCCGCGAAGGAGGCGCGCATGATCTCTTCGATATCCGCAAGGCCCGCATCACTCGCCGGGGACGCCAGCGCATACAGAGTGAACTGGCAATGCAGCTCGCGGCAGCTATGCCTGCCGCCGGCCTCCACGGCCAGGCCCTTTTTCACGATGTTCTTGTAAAGCAGCGACGTCTTGTTGTTGGCCATGATCTCCGACAAGACGTCGAGCGCGGCCTTGTCCTCGTGATTTTCGTAGACTGTCGGCCAGGACATGTAGAGGAGCGGCAGGGCGACATCGTCTTCCATCGAGATATAGCGGTCGGCATCCAGCGCAACGTCGGATCTCGTCGGCTTGCCGACTTCCGGCCCGCGCCGGATAGGACCGAAGTATTTCTCGACCCACGCCAGCGTCTCGGCCTGATCGATATCTCCGCCGATGGTCAGCACCGCGTTATTGGGGCCGTACCAGCGCAGGAAGAACTTCTTGAGATCGTTGACGTTGACGCGATTGAGGTCTTCCACATAGCCGATGGTCGACCAGGAATAGGGGTGGCCTTCCGGATACATGGCCTCGCCGACGCGCTCATAGAGCAGGCCGTAGGGCCGGTTGTCGTAGCTCTGGGCGCGCTCGTTCTTGACGGTCTCGCGTTGGACCTCGAATTTTTCCTGGGTCACGGCGTCGAGCAGGAAGCCCATGCGGTCGGCCTCCAGCCAAAGCACCCGTTCAAGCTGGTTGGCGGGGATGGTCTGGTAGTAGTTCGTCCGGTCCGTATTGGTGGTGCCATTCGCGCCGCCGCCCATTTCGGTCACCAGCATGATATGCTGATCGTCGGCGACGTTTTCCGAGCCCTGGAACATCATATGCTCGAAAAAATGGGCAAAGCCGGATTTGCCGATCTCCTCGCGTCCCGAGCCGACATGGTAGGTGACGTCCACGTGGATCACGGGATCGGACTGGTCCGTATGCAGGATGACCGTCAGCCCATTGTCCAGGCGGTACTTGGAATAGGGAATGGCGATCTCGCCCGGCGCGGCTGTGACCGTCTCCACGTGGTTGACGCCCGCCGGCCGCGCCGGCTCGGCATCGTCACCCAACGACCCGAGATCGCATCCGGACAACAGTGTGCAAAGTAAGAGACTTCCAACAACGCCACGCATTCGCTTACCTCTAAAAAAGAAAAGCCGACAGGGATGCTCGCGGGCCATCTTCGATACGCCTCGAGACACCCCTGTCGCGCAGTTAGGCCTAAACACCACCTAAAGGGACTTGGTTACTTCGATGAACGCGACGCGTCCGCGGGGATCGACGCGCGACGCGTCGAACGAGCCCCGCAGGTTGGGGCTCAGCGGGAAATCGGCATTGAAGACGTTTCGGGCGCCCGCCGTTATCCGCAGTCCGATATTCTCGAAGCGGTAATGGGCCGACAGGTCCACCGTCGTATAGGAGCTGACGTCGATCTCCCGGCGCAATATCTGGCCTGTGATAGGATCGGCGAACTGGCTGATATCGTTGATATGGGACGGAGTATGATTGATGAACATATCCGCGCCGTAGTGACCGTTGCTCCAGCCCAGGATCCCGCGCAGCAGATACTCCACGGGCCCGCGGGACGTGCCGACAAGACTGACCTGATCGGTACTCGCGGTCATCTGATCGAACAGCTCCAGCACGAAACTGCCCTCGAATCCCACGTCGAAGGAGCCGTGAGCGGTGTCGAACTGATAGATTGCCCGCACATCCAGGGTTTCGGAAACCCGGGATTCCAGATTCACGTTGATCGGGTTGAACGCCGTCGCAAAGCCGTTTTCGTCGCGCGTGAATACGCCCGGCAGGGCCGCGAATTCCTCCGGCGGCAAGATGCTCTGGACGAAAAGCGCGTTCGTGATGCGATCCTGGAATTTGACACGCGACCAGGCCACGCCGATGGTTAGCCCGTCCAAAAAGCTCGGCTCGTATTGAACGCCGATGCTGTAATTGTCGGCCGTCTCCGGTTGCAGGTCCGGATTGGCGGTGGCCAGCCCGAAATCGATGAAGACGAATTGCGGCCCGGTCGGATTCAGCGCATCAAAGATGGGCAGGCCGGGGAAGAAGCCGCTTCTGGTCTGGAAGAGCTGGCTGATATTGGGCGCCCTGAACGCGCGCCCCCAGGCGCCTCTGAAAACAAGACCTTCCATTGGCGAGTAGGAAAGGCCGACCCTCGGGCTGAACTGGGAGAACTCCCGACGTATGTCGTTTGGCTCACCCTCATCGTTGAAACCCTGGGGCCCGACCAGCTTATACTTGTCGTACCGGACCTGGGTCGACAGGACGAGCGATCTGAGGCCCGGCCGCGCATTCGGCGCGCCGAAGAACGGAATACTGACCTCAGCGAAGTAGGCGATAGCTTCCCGCGTATTGTCACGAACCCCGCTGTTGGTCTGCAGCAGGGATGAGTTGGCCAATCGCTCCTCGCGATACTCGCCGCCCGCCACGAACTCGATGTCTCCGCCGGGCAGAGTGAACGCCTCTCCACGGACAATGGGCTCGACGGAGATGACCTCGGAAATCGGGCTTTGCGTCAGCGTCACACCAAAAAGATCGGCAAATGACGGGTTTTGCGCCGTGCCGTTGCCGAACAGGTTTGGCGCGGTTGTCGGGTCGGAATCGCTCAAAAGCGCGTTCAGATTCGGGTTGCGGCGATCAAACACATTCCGGTTCTCGCCGGTGCTGGACGATCTCGAATAGCTGCCGGTCACGCTGAACTGAAGGGCGTCGATGATCTGATACTCAAAACCGCCATTGACGTTGAGCTGGCGCTGCCGGGTCTCGAACTCCGGAAGCGCGATCAGGCCGTCCGCGAGTTCCTGCAGCGGCAGATAGCTGACCCGCACGGGGATGGGGAAATCGATCCCGGCGAAGCTGGTCGTGAAGTTGTTGAACGCATTGGCCGCCGGCACGGTGACGCCGCCGATGAATTGCGGGATGGTCCGCCGGAAGGTCTCGTTCTGCGACCAGAAGAAATCCGCAAACAGCCTGAATCTCTTTGTCAGCTCCTGCTCGGCATTGACCGTGAAGGAGATGCGCTCCTCCTCCGGGTTTATGAACTCCGGAACCAGATCGATCGGCTCGAAACCGAGGCTCGCCAATGGCTGAAAGTCGGCCGGCAGGGCATTGGTGCCGTCATTGTCCCCGGGCAGCGCCGAGGCCACGAGCGGGGGCAACCTGGGAAAGCCGGTAACCACACCGGTCGGCCCGAGATCGTCGCGCCGGAAGTCGACATCCTCGCCGTCATCCAGCCCGGGATAGAAGTTCGTCGTATAGCCCGCTTCGGCCGAGCGGATCGGATCGATCTTGTTATAGGCACCGGTGACGGTTATCCGCCCGCCCTTCCAACCGATACCGGCCAGGATGTTGGCGCGGTAGGCATCGGAATCGGTGGAACTGTGCTCGTAGCGGCCCGTTGCCTCTAGGCCCGAATAGTTTTTTTGCAGGATAATGTTGACCACGCCGCCGATGGCATCCGAGCCATAGATGGCCGACGCACCGTCCAGAAGCACCTCGATGCGACTGATGGCCGACGCCGGGATATTGGCGATATTGGCAAAATTGTTGTCGTTGCCGGCGACACCGGCGATCCGCCGTCCGTTGACCAGGACCAACGTATTCTCGCTGCCCAGGCCGCGCAGGTTGATGCTGGCGATGCCATCGGGAATGTCTCCGAGCTGCAGCTCCTCCAGGCCGGCGGACTGCAGGTTGGTGACCGCGTTGAGCGACGAGAAGTTCTGCTGAAGATTGCGAAAGATATCCTCTACGGTGCTGGCGCCAGTTGCCCGGATTTGATCCGCATCCATCACCGTCAGGCGTTGCGTCGGATCGCCGCCGATCAGGCGCGTCCCCGTCACCACGATCTGTTCGCGTTCCTCCTCCTCGTCTTCGTCGACAGCGTCGGATTGTGCATCGACGGTGCGCGCGATGGCCTGATCGGCCTGCGCGAGGCGGGTTTCGCTGATTTCGACCTGCGAGGCTTTCTCCGGCTCGCTTTCCTTGACCACGACGGCGGCGCCGGAGGGATCCCGGCGGATATCGAAGCCGGTTTCGCTGAGGAGTATTTCGAGCGCTTCCCGCGCGTCGTATCGGCCGTTGACGCCTTTGGTTCGAACGCCGCGGACGTGGTCGATGCGATAGATGATCTGTTCGCCCGATTGCTCGATATAGGCGGCGAGCGCCTCATGCAGACCGCCGGCCGAAATGTCGAACTCGGCCGTTTCACCCGCGATCGCCGCCGAGGCGATCGCGACGGAGCTCACGCCGCCGATAAATGCCGCACGCAAAAGATTTTTGTTCAGAATCACTTCATCCCTCCCATCACGCCCGCATTGCTTGCGGGTTCGGTTAAGGGTTGAGACGAAGCGATTCCCAAAATCCGGTACGCCCCTACGACTTTATGACGATTTTATTTTCCCGCCGCTCGATCTTGAGGCCGAAGCCGTCTTTCAGAAGGCGCGCAAACGCATCCACATTCTCGGCCCGAAAGCTGCCGCCGATGCGAATGGCGGCCGCATCGGGGTCGGCCACCTCGATCTGGATACGGTTGTAACGGTTGAATTCCGCGGCGACGGCTTCCAGGTCCATCTCGTCGAATATCAGCAGGCCCTGCCGCCAGCCAAGCTCGGCATTCAACCGCTCGGCAGAGACGGCGGCGACGAGCGTGGCCTCTTCGCGGGCCAGAACGCGGGCGCCTTTTTCAACGACGGTCGGCGCGGCCTGGCTTTCCGCGTTCAACCAATCGATGCGGACTTTGCCCTCGGTTACGATAACCTCGACTTCGCCGGCCTCGCTGCGGACGGTAAATTTGGTCCCGAGAACGGTTACGCGCCTATCGCCCGCTTCGACGATAAAGGGCCGCGTCTCGTCATGGGCGATCTCAAAATAGGCTTCGCCTCTTTCCAGATTGACGGTGCGCGCCTCTTCGGAAATACGCGCCGTCAATCGCGTGTTGGTGTTGAGTTCAACGCGCGATCCGTCCTCCAACGCCACGGCTTCATGACCACCGATTGCGGTCTCGAAGACGTCCGGCCCGCCCGTTACCTCAAGCTGCATACCGATCACCATCGCGATGAGCGCCAGGCTAGCCGCCATCGCCGTGATGACATGGACCGGCCTCCTCCACCGGCGCACCGGCGCTTCGACGACCGTCGCTGACGTCAGCGCAGCAAGCCGGTCGGCACGCCGCCAGGTGGCAAACGCCCTCAGAAACTCGGTCCGGTTTTCAAGCGAGGCCGAAACCCAGGCCGCGAATTCCGGATCGGCCGCGCTCAGCGCATCGACGACGTTGTCGTTCCCCGGCAAGGCCGCCCGGTCGAATCTGGCGACCCAGTCGGCGGCTTCCCGCTCACGGCGCATAGCGTCTGTCATCGGCCTCGCTCCCGTTGAACGCGTGCGCGGACGCTGTCTTCCCCCGCAAATGACCCGCCCTGGCCGTAAAGCAGGTCGGCCAGTTTTCTGATGCCCTTGCCGATTTGTTTTTCCACCGTGCCCTCGGCAATTCCCAACGCATTCGCCACATCGCGCTGAGAGCGCCCCTGAATCTTACGCATGACAACGATCTCCCGGCACCGCCGCGGCAACTTCTGCAAAGCCTCTCGCAGAGCTCTTAACTCCTGACGCGAAGACAATTGTTCTTCTGCATTGGGCTCATCAACTATGACGGGCAAGGACTCAAAATCCGCTATCGTATCGATGGAGACGACTTGGGCACGCCTGGCCCGATCGATCATGAGGTTTCGCGCCGTCATGAAAACAAACGCCTTCACATGGGTCGGTCGCGCGCGCCGCGCCGCCGCATAGACCCGCGCGTAGGTTTCCTGCCGAAGATCGACGATTTCTTCCACATCCCGCCAATGACGGCGCAGATAACCCAGCAGCGCCGCCTCCAGGACCAGCACTTCGTCAACGAACCAGGCGTCGAGATCTCGCCGCGACATCTCTTCTCCAAAGGGTGGACCGCTCGAAGTCCTATCCACCTGACGGACTGACTCTAATCCATTCAGACGAACGAGGCCGAATAATCCGGTACGGCGATCAGAAAAAATCGGGCCGGTCTTTGCGCGGCCGCGAGAACAGCTCTTGAACGACATGGCAACCAGGGCCCACAAGGCTCATCCGATATCCGGATTGCCGCCATCAATGGTTTTCAAAGCTGGCAAAGCCCTCATAACACATTGACTTTAAGGGCGAAGGATGGTGGGCGCGGCTGGGATCCGCCTTCGCCAAGGCTACGGCGGACGAGATATGCCAAGTAGCAACGACCGGGAATGGCTCGCCATCCGAAGCTTTATGCGAAGGGTGGTGGGCGCGGCTGGGATTGAACCAGCGACCCCTGCCGTGTGAAGACAGTGCTCTCCCGCTGAGCTACGCGCCCCAATGACGAGGGGCCATTCATATAGCCGTCGCTTCGGCGCAGGGCA
>JAKSBY010000749.1 GCA_022360855.1 Sphingomonadales bacterium
AGAGGAGGCCATGCTGAACGAAGCCCGCCGCGGCCTGGCAACGATCGGCTCGGGCGAAACCGCCTCGGGCGCCGGCCAATTCCTCTCCGGCGCCGGCCGCCACGGCGGCCCCGCCTCCGCCTAGAACTGCCTAAAAATTAATCCCCTGAAAAGTGATCGCCTAAACTTTAGGCAAATCTACTCTGCTTTCCGGTTAGCATCAGCCCGCCTAGTCCAACAAAGCTTTCTTTAATACCAAGGACTTAGCCGCCTCCCGCCGGTATTGGCATGCCTTTTGCACTGCACAAATTGCTGCACTGCAGCAGCAGCGAACGACACGTGTAACACGGGCAAACCGGGAGGCGACGGGTGAAACTCATCATTGCCATTATACGGCCCCATACCTTGGAGGCGGTCAAGGACGCTCTGGGCGCGGTTGGCGTTCAGGGCCTGACCATCAGCGAGGTCCAGGGGTTCGGACGTCAGAAAGGCCAAAGCGAGATTTATCGCGGGGCCGAGTATCAAATCAGCTTCTTGCCGAAAGTGCGTATCGACGTGGCGGTCGACGACAGCCTGAAAGACCAGGCGGTCGAGGCCATCCAGTCTACCGCGTCGAGCGGAAAAATCGGCGACGGCAAGATCTTCGTTCTCAATCTGGAGGAGGCCCTCAGGATTCGGACCGGCGAGGCCGGCGAAGCCGCGCTGTAGGCCACGCTGTAGGGAAAACACAATGAAAAATCGCGTATCGACAAATTTCATCGCCCGCGGCGGCCTTGGCGCCGTTGTTGCGGGTCTCGTCTTGATCCTGGGCTCGACGGCAGCGCGCGCCGCGGTGCCGGCCGAATCCGCATTCGTATTCAACAGTCTGTTGTTCCTGATCGGCGGCTTCCTCGTGATGTGGATGGCCGCGGGCTTCTGCATGCTGGAGGCCGGCCTTGTCAGGTCCAAGAACGTGGCCGATATCTGCCTCAAGAATATCGGGCTCTATTCCATCGCCGGCACGATGTATTTTCTGCTCGGCTACCAGCTCATGTATGCCGGCGTCGACGGCGGCTATTTCGGCTCCTGGTTCGACATGTGGGCGCCCGACGACACAGCCGCGCTGGCGGAAGAGAATCCGGATTTCTCCGGCGGTTATGCCACCGCCTCCGACTGGTTCTTCCAGATGGTCTTTGTCGCCACCGCGGCTTCGATCGTCTCGGGCACCGTCGCCGAGCGGGTCAAGCTGTTCCCCTTCTTCATCTTCACCGCGATTCTGACCGGGATCATCTACCCGATCCAGGGTTCGTGGGAGTGGGGCGGCGGCTGGCTCAACTCCGAGGGCTTCATCGCCTTCGCCGGCGCCGAGTTCATGGATTTCGCCGGATCGACCCTGGTGCACTCTACCGGCGGCTGGGCAGCCCTGACGGGCGCCATTATCATCGGCGCCCGAACCGGCAAATACGACGCCCAGGGCCGTGTTCACCCGCTGCCGGGCTCCAACCTGCCGCTTGCGACGTTGGGTACCTTCATCCTGTGGCTCGGCTGGTTCGGCTTCAACGGCGCCTCGCAGCTCGCCATGGGCTCGGCGGCAGACGTGGTGGCGATCAGCCAGATCTTCGCCAACACCAATATGGCGGCGGCCGGCGGCGTGATCACAGCGATCGCGCTCACCAAGCTGCTCTACAAGAAGGTCGACCTGACCATGGCGCTGAACGGCGCGCTGGCGGGGCTGGTCTCCATCACCGCCGAGCCGCTGACGCCCAGCATCGGCCAGTCGATCCTGATCGGCGGCTTTGGCGCGGTGCTCGTAGTGTTCGCCGTGCCGCTCTTCGACAAATTCAAGATCGACGACGTGGTCGGCGCCATCTCGGTACATCTGGTTGCCGGCGTCTGGGGCACCCTGGCGGTCGTCCTGACCAATCCAGACGCCAGCTTCCTCGCGCAGCTCATCGGGATCATCTCGATCGGCGTCTTCGTCGCGATCACCTCGACCCTCGTCTGGCTGGCGCTGAAACACACGACCGGCGTCCGGCTGGATGCCGAGGAAGAATCAACCGGCAGCGATTTCGCGGAGCTCGGGCTGGAAGCCTATCCCGAGTTCGGCCGCGGTTCGCAGAAGATCGGCGCTTAACAAACGGCTCCGGGGGCCGCGTTTTCCGCGCCGTCCCCGGCCGCCGGCGTCCTTTAGGGAACATCCGCATCGCGTCCCATCCGACGCATATTGGAGGAAACGTCATGAGAAAATTAGTAACCCTACCCGCCGCATTTGTGGCTGCCGGCCTCGTCCAGAGCGCGGCAGCACAGGAGGCCAGCAATGTCGGCAGTATCGAAGTCAGTGCCAATGTCGGCCTGTTCAGCGACTACCGCTTCCGCGGTATTTCATTCTCCGACGAGGATTTCGCCATCCAGGGCGGCATCGATCTCGGCCACGAGTCCGGCTTTTATCTGGGCACCTGGGCCTCGTCCCTGGACGACGACTTTGCCGGCGCCGATACCGAGATCGACGTCTATGGCGGCTATTCCCGCGAGGTCAACGGCTTCGAATTCGACATCGGCGCCTTGGGCTACCTTTATCCCGGATCGTCCGGGCTCAACTATTTCGAGATCTACGGCTCGGTCGGTCATGCCCTGGGCCCGGTCGGGGTGTCGGTCGGCGTCGCCTACGCCCCGTCCAGCGACAATCTCGGCAATCAGGACAATGTGTATATCTACACAAGCGCCGAATACGAGATCCCCAACACCGGCGTGGCTCTGTCGGGCAGCCTGGGCTGGGAAGACGGCGCCTTCGCCGACGACAAGATCGACTGGACCATCGGCCTGTCGCGCTCGATCATCGACGAACGGCTCTCGGTCAGCCTCACCTATGTCGACACCGACCAGCCGGGCGGGCTCGCCGATTCCACGGTCGTCTTCTCGATCGGCGCCGAATTCTAGGTTACCGGCATCGTCATCACCGCCGTCTCCTGTTTTGCCGGAGGCAGCGGTGAGGCGACTCAGCGCTCGCCGAGCAGATCCAGGGCAGCAGACGTCATGACTTCGACGCCGGTTGTGATCGTTGGCTCGGGCAGCGGCGCAAAGAACGGCGAATGCAGCGAGGGAAGCGCCTCGCCCGACGCTTTGGCCGCTTCGATCTTGGCGGGATCGACGGCGCCGAGCCAGAGTATCAGACTCGGGATCTTCGGTTCGACCCGGCCGTAGCGGCCAAAGTCTTCGCCGCCCATGACCGGGCCCGTCTCGACCACATTCGTCTCGCCCAACCGCGCCTTCAGCACGCCCGCGATCCGCTCGGTCAGCGCCGGGTCGTTGTAGGTCGCGGGCGTGAATTCGCCGCGCGCCAGTTTGACCACCGGCAGCTTGTCTTCCGGCAGGCCGAAAGCGCGGCCCTGGGCAACGGCGATGCGCTCGATGCCGTCGAGCAAGGTGGCGCGTACCTCGTCGGTATAGGAACGGACCGTCAGCTGCAACTTGACCTCGTCGGGGATGATGTTGTGCTTGGTGCCGCCGTGAATCGATCCGACGGTCACCACCGCC
>JAKSBY010000405.1 GCA_022360855.1 Sphingomonadales bacterium
ACGTTGCCCATCTGATCAGCCTCCGATCTTTCTGGCGGCGTCCGGGAGCCGCGCCGTTTGGCCGGCCCCCGGACGTAACCGTCAGTCCTCGATTTCCAGCACCGCCTCGATGGCGATGGGCCGGGAGATGTTGAAATAGTTGGGAGAGGTCTTCTTTACCGTCTCGTGGATTTCCCGGAACTGCTCGGGCGTGCCGTTGCCTTTCATCCGCACGGTGTAGCGGATGGTCTCGTAGCCTGGCGGAACCGTATCGTCGAGCCCGAGAAAGCCGCGCAGATCGAGCTCGCCTTCGGTTTCGATCTCGAGCTTCTCCAGGATGATCCCGTTAATCGCCGCGCCGGCCACATAGCCGACCATGATGCAGGCATTGAGCGCGGTCATCAGCATCTCCTGCGGGTTTGGCGCGGTGTTCTCGCCGAGAAGCTCGAAGGGCTCGTCAACGGCGATCTTGAAGGACCGCTCCACGCGCTCGCCGCCGATGGTGTAGGACTCGACCGTCGCTTCGCTTCTGGTTTGTCCCTTCCAGTCGGACTTGACGCGGAACTCGACCAGTGCCTTTTTCGGGTCGCGGCCGATTTCCTCGATGACCTCGCCCAAGGCGTCGAGGTCGAGGCCGTTGACGCGGTTCTCTTGGGTCTTCACAGCTTCCAACATGTCATTTCTCCTTGTTCAGTCGTTGGATTTCGGTTTTGGGTTCAAATCGAATTTCAGCAGAACGCCGGGGCGACCGCCTCGATCCGCTCCTTGAGCGCGGGATCGAGCGCCTCGAGCGTGGCGACGAAGTTCGGGTGGGTCATGCCGGAGCCCAGGAAGGTCCAGCGGTTCGCCTGATGCTGCACCTCGATAAAGATGCGGCGTTCGTCGTCGGTCAGGGTACGGCCGGTGGCGCGCTCGAAGGCCTCGAGGTCGAACCGGGTCTGCTGGCTGAGCCCCTCGTCCAGGAACATGCCGATCTCGAGATATTCGTCGAAGGCGTGCGCGATGCCGTCCGCATCACGCCCCTCGGCCAGGGCCTCCACCATCAGTGTGTCAAGCTTGGCGTGCTGCGCTTCCTCCATCCAGTGGTGCTTCAGGAGGCTCTTGAACTGCGGATCCAGATCCTGGTCGTCGCGGACGCTCTGCAGATAATGGATCTGCGTCATCCACTCGATGTGCAGGATGACCAGCGCGACCGCCAGGGGATCGTGCTTGAGCACGGCCTCGGCCACCGCCTCGGGCGGGCCGATGACGTCGCAGTGGCTGCCGAAACCGGCAAGGAAGTCCTGCCGGAAGCATTTGAAGAGGTGGATATGCTTGGCCTCTTCCGATGCGAACTGCAGAAGCGCCCGCACGCGATGGTCGTCGCCCGAAAGCTCGGGCCGGGCGTGGTCGAGCACGAAGGGAAGGATGAACTCCTCGACGAGCCCGAAGATGTAGAGATAGTCGTGCCCGCGGATCTGGTTGAGGATGACCTTCTCGCGCGGTGTGAGAAAGTCGAGCGTCTCCGCCCGGACATAGGTTTCCGGCATGAACGGCCGCGAAAAGTCGAGGGACTTATCGCCGCCGATCAGATCCTCGACGCGCCAGTGAATCTTCTCTGATGCGGCGAGGGTCTCTTCAAAGGTAAACTTCTGAAACATCTGGAGTCTCCTGGTTGTTTGCGAATTTGCGATAATCGTCAGGCAAAACCTGCCGGCGCTTCGTTGTCCGCACCGTTGGAACGGGCGTGGAAATTTCCCCGAGCGCCGTTGGAATTTTCACCTCCAACTCCATCAACCTGCTTTCCGCACAGACCGGGACCGACGGCCGCCGCGCCGCGCGTCATGGCGGGTGATGCGAAATTGACGGTGCGGGATATCGTCGCCATGTGTCTGGTCGGCATCCCGCAAGCGAGGTAAGTGTTTCAGTTGTTACGACGCCGAAAAGGGCGCGAATGCGCGTGGCCCCGAGATCGCCTTAAAACCGGCCAATCGTCTGGATAAACCAAATTTGGCTGGGGGGTTTAAATACTATATAGGAGTGATATATAAAGACGTGATATAGAGATTCGCTCATGCCGGCAACGACCGGCATCACGCGGTTTCAGGGGTATCACGCAGTCTCCAGCGTGAGCCGCGAGACAGAACATAGGAGAGAGACAGTGAGGAAGATTCTGGTTTTTGCGGCGCCTTTGCTGGTGCTGGCGGCGTCCGGCGGCATCGTGTTCGCCTTGTTTGCCGCCAAGCCCGAGCCGGAAAAAGAAGAGAGCGGCCCGCGACCGATTTCGCTTTTCGTTGACGAAGTTCGCCAGGAGCCGGTGACCTTGACCGTCACCACCCAAGGTGAGATACGCCCGCTGGCCGAGATCGATCTGGTGCCCCAGGTGGCGGGCCGGATCGTTTACGTGGCGCCCGAATTCGTCGAGGGCGGTATCGTCGAGGCCGGCGAGGTGCTCGTCCGCATAGAGGATTCCGACTATGGGCTCGCCATCATCCGCGCCGAAGCGCGGGTCGCCGAGGCCGAGCTCAAGCTGGCGCGCCAAGAGGCCGATGCGGAGATCGTTGCCAAGCAGTGGAAGTGGGAAAAGCTCGAAAATGACGAGCCGACGGCGCTGGGTTTGCGAAAACCGCAGGTCGCCGAGGCCCGCGCGCAGGTGAAAGCGGCCGAGGCCGACCTGGAGGCGGCTCGGCTTGATCTTCAACGCACGAAGATCACGGTTCCGTTCAAGGGCCGGGTGCGCGAAAAGCTCGTCGATATCGGCCAGTATGTCACCCCCGGCACCAAGCTGGGGCGCGCCTTTTCCACCGAGGTTGTCGAGGTTCGCCTGCCCCTGACCGACACCCAGATGGCGTCGATCGGCCTGCCAATCGCGTTTCATGCGGAGCCCGGCGAGGAAGGCCCCATCGTGAGCTTTCACGCCGCGATCGGCGGTGCCGAGCGCACCTGGATCGGCCACATCACGCGGACCGACGCCGCCATCGACCGCCAGACCCGGCTGATGTACGCCATCGCCGAGGTGGAAGACCCCTATGGCGCCGGCGCCGATAGCGGCGTGCCGCTGCCGGTTGGCCTGTTCGTTTCGGCGGAAATCGCCGGCCGCAGCCTGGCCGAAGCCTATGTGCTGCCCCGTGCCGCCTTGCGCACCCGCAGCCAGGTGTTTGTGGTGGATGCCGACAATCTGCTCCGAATCCGCTCGGTCGACGTCGTCCACATGGACGACCAAAGGGTCATTCTGCTCGATGGTGTCGAGGAGGGCGAGCAGGTCGTCGTCTCGCCGGTCCAGGCACCGCGCGAGGGGATGCCGGTGACACCGCTGCGCCGCCAGTCGGCGCAGCATCTGGCCAAGCTGAGCCAGTAGGGGAGACCGGCCATGTCGGGAGGACTGATCGCCTGGTGGACCCGCAACCCGGTCGCCGCCAACCTGATGATGTTCTTCATCATCATCGCCGGCATCGTCTCCTTCTTCCAGATGGAGCGTGAGGTCTGGCCCACGGTGCGCGCCAACTGGGTACAGATCACCGTGCCCTGGCCCGGCGGATCGCCGGTCGAGGTGGAAGACCAGATCATCGTCCGCATCGAAGAGGCGATGAACGACCTCGACAATATCGAGCGTATCCGCTCCTGGGCGGTGGAAGGGCTGGCGACGATCTATATCGAGGCCAACCGCAAGATCGATATCGCCGACTTCATCGCCGAGGTGAAGCTGCGTGTGGATTCCATCAACAGCTTCCCGCGCGATATCGAAAACCCAAGGGTGCGGGAGGTTTTGACCCGCAACGAGATGATTCGCATTGCCGTGCACAGTCCCACGGCGGACGAGCGCGATCTCAAGCGCTTTGCGGAGCAGGTGCGCGACGAGGTGTCGCTGCTCTCCGGCGTTTCCATCGTCGAGCTCTTCGGTGCCCGCCGCGAGGAGGTGTCCATCGAGCTTTCCGAGGAGGCCATGCGCCGTTACGGCCTGACCTTCGACGAGGTCGCCAACGCCATCCGCGCCAACTCCATCAACATTTCCGGCGGCACCGTGCGCACCGAATCCGGTGAGATCCAGGTCGGCGTGCGCAACATGGCCGACACGCAGGAAGACTTCGAGGCCATCATCGTGCGCCAGACCGACGACGGCGCCCTGATCCGTGTCGGCGACGTGGCCACGGTCAAGGACGGCTTCGAGGACAAGGAGATCCTCGCCAGCATGAACGGCGAGCCCGCGGTCCTGGTACAGATCATGACCAGCGAGCGGATGAATGTAGTCAAGACCTCCGAGGCAGTCAGGGAGTATCTGGAGACCGCCGGGGAGCGGGTGCCGCCGGATATCTCGCTGACCCTGTGGTGGGACTCCTCCAAGATCTATTTCGACCGCATGGAGACCATCTCCAAATCCGCCGGGTTCGGCCTGATTCTGGTGCTCATCATCCTCGTGCTTACCCTGCGGCCGATCGTGGCCTTCTGGGTCGCCGTCGGCATTGCGACCGCCTATTCCGGGGCTTTCATCTTTTTGCCCGTGGCCGGCGTCTCGCTCAACATGCTGTCGCTGTTCGCCTTCCTGCTGGTGATCGGCATCGTCGTCGACGACGCCATCGTGGTCGGCGAGAGCATTCACCGGGAAGCGCATATCGGCGGGGGCGGCTTGGACTCAGCGGCCAAAGGCGCGCAATTCGTCTCCAAGCCGGTAGTCTTCGCGGTGCTGACCACCATGATCGCCTTCGCGCCGTGGATGTTCCTCTCCGGCCTGGAGGTAGAGTTCACCAAGCAGATCTCCTTCATCGTCATCGCCGCGCTGACATTCTCGCTGATCGAATCGCTCCTTATCCTGCCGACCCATCTGCGCAAGCTGAAGCCGCGCACCCGCCTCGGCAAGTTCGGGCGGTTTCAGAAGAGGATCGCCGACAGTATTCTGATCTTCGCTGATAAGTCCTACCGACCCATGGTGACCTGGGCGGTGGACCGCCGCTATCTGACCATGAGCATCTTCTTTGGCGTGCTCATCGTCTCGATCGGTATCTTCGCCAGCGGCTGGCTGAGATTCTCCTTCATGCCGGAGGTGGAAGACGAGCAAATCTCGGTCAATGTGGAAATGCCCGAAGGCGCGCCCTATGCCCGCGCGCTGGAGATCCTCGGCCAGATGCAGGTGGCGCAGCGCGAGCTTGCCGACGAAGTCGCCCGCGAGACCGGTGGGCAGGGCAAGCTGATCGAGAACTGGTATACCCGCGCCCGCTCCGACAGCGTGCTGGCGCTCGTCAAGCTGGCGCCTCCCGAGGTGCGCAACATGTCGTCCAAGGAGGCGGCCGACCGATTGCGCGAGAAGATTGGCGAAATTCCGGACGCCAAGTCCGTCACGGTCAGACATACGATCGACGATCAGGACCCGGGTATCCAATACTCGGTCAATCATCCGGATCTCGACGTGCTGCGGCTCGCCACCGAGGAGCTGCGGGAGAAGCTTGCCGGCTATGCCACCACTTATGACGTGCGCCACAATCTGCAAAGCGCCACCGACGAGATTCGCCTGGTGCTCAAGCCCGGCGCGCAGCAGCTCGGCCTGACCCTGGGCGAGATCTCGCGCCAGGTGCGCCAGGCCTATTTCGGCGAGGAGGTGCAGCGCCTGCCGCGCGGCGGCTCCGACGTGCGCGTCTATGTGCGCTATCCCTTGGAAGCCCGGCGCCAGATTTCCAGCCTGGCCGACTTCCGGGTGCGCACGGGCGACGGCCGCGAGGTGCCGCTCCTGAGCGTCGCCGACATCGAATTCGCGCCTGGCCTCAAGCGCATCGACCGCCGCGAGCGGCAGCGCTCCGCCGTGGTCTCGGGCGAGCTCAAGGACGATGTGCGCGATGATATCCATGAGGATTTGAAGGAGGACTTCTTCCCCGAATGGAAGCAGCGCTATCCCGGGGTTTCCACCGGGGCCATCGGCGAAGCCGAGGGCGAGGCCCAGTTCATGCGGGAGATCCTCACCCTGTCCCTGGGCGCGCTGATCATCATGTATATCCTGATCGCCATCGCCTTCCATTCCTACTTCCAGCCGATCCTGATCATGACGGCGATTCCCTTCGGCTTTGTCGGGGCGGTGGCTGGGCATTTGGTATTCGACATGCCCATGGCGCTCTTTAGCTATTTCGGCCTGGCAGCGGCGGCCGGCGTGGTGGTCAACGACAACCTGGTGCTTGTCGATTACATCAACCGGCTGCGGGAAAAGGGTACGGAGGCCTTTGAGGCGCTGGTCGAAGGCGGTGTCGCCCGCTTCCGGCCGATCCTTCTGACTTCGGTCACCACATTCGTTGGTCTCGTGCCGATGATGCTGGAGCGCTCGACCCAGGCGCAGTTTCTCAAACCCACCGTGGTCTCGGTCGCCTTCGGCGTGGCACTCGCCACCTTTGTCACGCTGCTCCTGGTGCCGGCCTTTTACGCGGTCGGGCTGGATATCGCCCGGACGTGTCGCCACGCCTGGGAGGCGCTCGTCGCCATGGTGACCGGGCGCCGCAGGTCTGACATTCCGGGGCCGGCGGAATAGATGGTGCGCCGGCCTTAACGATTTTTCCACCTGCGGGGAATTAAGGTCTGACCGGGGACCAAAAGGAATCTCTTATTCGACTCCGGCGGCAAGGCTCCGCATATGGCTGTAACGGACTTTCACAGTTGTACAGTGCTTGTCGCTGATCCCAGTCCATATATGGCGAAGATGCTGGGCTCTATCCTGAGCAGCCTGGAGGTCGGCCGCATCATCGTGCGCAGCGATGAGGGGCAGATTAAGACGCTCCTCAAAGATATCCATTTCGACTGTCTTTTCATGGAGTGGTTCGGCCAGGGGGCGCCAAATCTCGACCTCGTGACCTTCGCGCGCCGGGATCCGGATTGCTGCAATCCGGAACTGCCGATTATCGTGTGCACGGGATATACGGATTACGACCGCATTATCGCCGCCCGCGACCGGGGCGCCACCGAGATCATCGCCAAGCCCGTCTGTCCCCAGCAGGTCGCCCAAAAGCTCAAGGCGGTACTGACGCACAAACGTCCGTTTGTCGTCGCCGAGGAGTATGTCGGCCCCGACCGCCGGCGCCAGCAAAAGGACTGGGATGGCGAGGACCGCCGGACCAACACGCAGATGAGCCAGGGCGATATCGACGCTCTGATGAACACCTCCAGTACTCAATCCGACGCGGTTCAGCCGTAGCGGAAACGCCGGGCCGCCGCCCAGCCGAGCACCGTCGCACCGAGGAGGAGCGCGGCAAGGTGGGGAAGTACGGAGACCCAGCCGGCCTCGAAGCTCATCAGCTTGTGCAGCGCGTCCATGGCCCAGCCTGTGGGCAGCACCTTTTGCACGCCCTGCATCCACGCCGGCGTGATCTCGATGGGCCACCAGCAGCCGCCGAGCGCAGCAAGCAGGTTGGACGTCAAGACGCCGATGCCCGTGGCCTGGCCTTCGGTCGCGGCGAGATTGCCGAGCAACAGGCCGGCGGACGCACAAAACGCGGCCCAGCCGAACAGGATCGCGCCGATCATCGCCAGGTCCGGGCCCCAGTCCGTGGCAAACAGCACGGTGCCCGCCAGCATCGCGAAGCCGACCTGGATCGTCGCCAGCGCCATGCGCGACAGCCATTTGCCGAACACGAGCTGATCGCGGGTCAGGGGCGCCGAGGCGAGCCGGCGCAACAGCCCCTGTCTGCGCTCGACCAGGATCAGCGAGGCGCCCGAGGTGAGCAGGACCAGGAGCGTGAACATGACCAGGATGCCGGGGACCGACTGCTCGAAACCGGACGGGACTTCCCGGCGGGCGCCGGCCGGCCTGACGTCGAGGCGCAGGCTGCGCGCCGCCGCGTTCAGGGCGTCGAAATCGTCCGCGGTCAGCTCGCCTTCCGTCGCGGCGCGCACCGCGACCACGTCCGCGAGCAGGGTCAGCGCCGCCTTCGTGATCCGGACTTCCTCAAGCTCCCGCGACAGCTCCGAGGCATCGGTGCGATAGGCGAGCACGGTCTCCTCGCCGGCCACGAGCCGGTCGGTGAAGGCGTCCGGAATCGCGAGGGAACGGCCATGCGCGCTGCCGGGCTCCGGAGCATGGGGCGCGAACCCGGAGGCGCGCAGGCTGCGCTCGAGCTGCGGCCGCAAAAAGCCGGGATCGCCCTCGGCGACGAGCGCGACGGGCACGGATTCGCCGCGGCCCACCGACGAGAAGCCGGCGGTGACGGTGCCGATGAAATAGAAGAAGATCGGCGGCATCAGAAACAGCCAGATCAAGGTCTGGGGCTGGCGCAACTGATAGCGGATATCATGCCAGGCGATGAAAAATGCCAGCCTCATCGCCGAGCCACCCTTTGCAGACGCCAGCCGGCGAGCAGGAAAAGCCCGCCCGCCGCCGCGGTCAGTCCAAACCAGCTCGCCGCCGGAATCACGAAAAGCCCGTCGCGGACCAGCTCTTCGGTCAACTGCGCGACCATGAAGCCGTTCGGCGACAGGCGGCCGACGGCGGCCAGCCAGTCGGGCATGGTCGCCAGCGGGAAGAAGCTGCCGCCGGCCATCAGCAGCGGAAACATGATGATGTTGGTGACGATGGTGCCGGCCCGGCGCGAGGGCAGCGCGAGCTGGATCGCCGCGAAGCCGAGGAAAAGCGCCGAGCCGGAAAGCGCCAGCCACAGCGCCGACGGAACGATCTTGGCGGCCGGCAGGCCGTGATAGACGAGCCCGATGGCGAGCGCCACGCTGACCAGCGCGAGCAGCAGCACCGCCGCCGCGGCGGTCTTGCCGGCGAAGGCCAAAATCGCCGGCCGCGGCGAGACCGCGAGGCGGCGAAGCGCGCCCTGTTCCTGCTCCTGCCAGATATCTCCCGACAGGCTCTGAGCGGCGAAAAAGGCGCTCATCATGAGGATTCCTGGAAGGAACAGGAGCGCCAGCGGCACCTGTTTCGCCGGCGCCTCTCCTTCTTCGGGCTCGGGCTTGACGATTTCCACGTCCAGGGCGAACGGGAACAGATAGGGCGCAAGATCATTGATGCGCTCGGTGATGCCGCCGGCAAGCGCGCCCGTGGCGGCCGGATCGACACCGCCCTCGATATCGAATTCGCCTGCGGCCAACGCATTGATCGTCGCCAGCTCTTCGCCGAAGATTCGCTGGATGTAGAAACCGGCGTTGAGCATTGCGCGGGTCGTCTCTTCGATGATCGCCGGCAGGATCGTTTGCGCCGGATTGGTGATCAGGGTCAGGGTGACCGGGCGGTCTTCGAGGAAGGCGTCGCCGAAGCCTGCGGGGATGATCAGAAGCGCACTGCCCTCGCCGGCATCGATCCGGGCGCGTCCTTCGTCGCGGGTGATCTGCTCGGTCACGATCAATTCGCCGATCTCGTCCTGGCCGTAGGCGCCGGTCAGAATCTGCGAGACCGTTGATTGATCTTCATCGGCGATGAGCAGCAGGCCGCTCGGCCTGGGTCCCGAATCGCCACCCATCAGGGCGGTGACGAGCGCGCCGATCATCAGCGGGATCAAAAGCCAGAGCGCGATGGCGCCGGGGTCGCGCGCCCAGCGCTTCAGGTCCTTCTTCGCGCTGGTCAGGACGAATCGCATCAACTGCGGAGCTCCGTTCCGGTGAGCTTGATGAACAAGGTCTCCAGGCTCGGCTGGCGCAGACTGGTCTCGCTAATCACCGCACCCCGGCCGGCAAGCACGCTGAAGATCGTGGGCAGATGCGCCGAGCCGCCGGAGAGCACCAGGGTGATACTGTCCTCCTCCTCGTGCAGCAACTCCAGATCGGCCAGGCCTTGCGCCCGAAGCTCGGAGGCCGCGGCCGCGGCGGCGCCTTCGGGGAAGTGGCCGGTGAGCTTGAGAACGTCCCGCTCGCCCACCGACCGGCGCAGCTCGTCCAGGCTGCCGCCGGCGATCAGCTTGCCGTGATCGATGATCGCGAGCTCGTCGCAGAGCCGCTCGGCCTCTTCCATATAATGCGTGGTGTAAAGGACGCAGGCGCCCGCGTCGCGCTGCTCCTCGACCATCTCGAACAGCCGCTCGCGGGACTGCGGATCGACGCCGACGGTGGGCTCGTCCAGGAGCAGCACTTTCGGCGCGTGCACGATGCCGCAGCCGAAATTCAATCGCCGCTTCATGCCGCCGGAGAATTTGGACGGCAGGTCCCTGGCCCTGTCGCCGAGGCCGATATAGCCGAGTACGTGGCCCACACGCTCGTCGAGCGCCTGCCCGGAAAGCCCGTAGGCCGCACCCCAGAAGCGCAGATTATCGGCAGCCGGCAGATCTTCGTAAAGCGCCAACTCCTGCGGCACGACGCCGAGTGCGGTGCGCGCCGGGACGGGCTCCGACACCACGTCGTGCCCGAGCACGCGGACATGGCCGGCTGTCGGCTTCAGGAGCCCGGAAATGCAGCTGATCGTCGTCGATTTGCCGGCGCCGTTGGGGCCGAGCAGGCCGAATATCTGGCCGGAGTTGGCACGGAAATCGATACCGTCAACGGCAACAAAGTCGCCGTAAGTCTTGCGCAGGCCTTCGACCTCGATCATCCGAGCCTCCCCACCGGGGCTGAGTAAAGCATGTCTCCCGGCTTGAGCAAAGGCCCGCGGCGGACTTGCGCGATGTTTGGTTTAGGGCCTAGTCTCTGGTGCTGGAAGACGAAGAAGAAAACGC
>JAKSBY010000259.1 GCA_022360855.1 Sphingomonadales bacterium
CAGCACGCTGCCGGCTCCTTCCACCTGTTTCGCGGTTTCGTGTCGAAAAAAATCACCAAACCCAAGGGCAAAAAGCGGAAAACCGCCGAGCGCCTGTTCGGGGTCATCGATATCGGATCGAACTCGGTCCGCCTCGTCGTCTATCAGGGCCTGGGACGTAACCCGCAGACTCTGTTCAACGAAAAGGTCCTGTGCGGCCTCGGCCGCGCGGTCGGTCAAACCGGCCGCATGGGCAAAGGCGCGGTGCAGCGGGCCCTGGCCACGCTCAACCGCTTTGCCCTTCTCTGTCAGGACATGCAGCTCGACCACATCGAGGCGGTCGCCACCGCCGCGGTCCGCGATGCCGAGAACGGCCCCGAATTCGTCGCCGAGGTCGAGCGGCAATTCGGGTTTCAGGTCAAAGTTCTCTCGGGCAAAAAAGAGGCGCGGCTGTCTGCGCTGGGCGTGATCTCGGGCATGCCCAACGCGCAAGGGATCGCCGGCGATCTTGGCGGCGGCAGCCTTGAGTTGATCCAGATCGCCGATGGCGATCTCTTGCAGCGCGTGACCCTGCCGATCGGGCCGGTCCGGCTGCTCGGCGAAGAAAAAATGACCGACGCGGACCGACGCAGGCAGATTCGCGCAGCACTCGGTTCGGTCGACTGGCTCGGCAAAAACAAAGGCGGGACCTTCTATCTGGTCGGTGGGTCGTGGCGCGCCATCGCCCGCCTCTACATGGCGCACACACGGTCGCCTTTGCCGATCCTGCAGGGCTATACCTTCAGCGCGCGGGAGGGGCGCGACTTCTGTAAGGCGCTGGCCCGCCAGCAATTCGAGAGCCTGAGGCAGATGACCGGGCTTTCACTGATTCCTGACCGCCGGGTGGAGGTGCTGCCGCTGGCTGCCGAGATCCTCGATCAAATCGTCGGACTGATGAAGCCCAAGCAGCTTACGGTTTCGGCCCTCGGGCTACGCGAGGGGCTGCTCTACAATCAGCTCAACCACGCCATGCGGACGCAGGATCCGCTGATCGTGGCGACGCGCGATCTGGCGCGCCTGCACAGCCGCTTTCCGGAGCATGCGGACAGGATCATGAACTGGATCGATCCGCTCTTCGTCGGCGAGACCGAGGCGGAGCGACGTTTGCGCTATGTGGCGGCACTGATGAGCGACATCAGCTGGCGCGGCCATCCCGACTTTCGTGCCGAGCGCGCGGTCTATGAGACGCTGTTCGGCCGATTCGTGGCCATTACGCATCCCGAGCGGGCCGTTATCGGTCTGGCGCTCTATGAGTGCTATGGCGGGGCCTCCGGGGGCCAGTTGCGAAAGCTCTGCCAATCAATGCTCGATGACCATCAGATGTGGTACGCCCGCACCCTGGGCGCCGCGCTGCGCCTGGCCCAGCGGCTCTCCGGCGGCACCCTGGACCCGCTCCAGCGCTCGGCCCTGAAAGTGACCCCGGACACGGTCACCATCCTGCTCGACCGGGATCAACAGGCCCTGTTCGGCGAGGTCGTGGCACGCCGCCTGAACGACCTGGCCAAGCTGTTGAGCCGCAACGCGGACTTGCGGTTGCGGTGAAAGCTCAAGTGTAATTGCGAGCGGAGCGAAGCAATCCAGGGACGGCAGAGCTCCACCTCCTCCCGTCATGCCCGTGAAAACGGGCATCCAGATCGGGCTGAGCATGGATTCCCGCTTGCGCGGGAATGACGGGGTTGGGCCACGAGATTGCCGCGTCGCTGGCGTTCCTCGGAATGACGCGGCGGCCGTTTCAAAGTTGGCGCAAAACGGCCTATAACTCGTTCCGCGCCACCGCGGCGATGCGATTGCCGTTCGGGATCAGGACAAGCTCGCCATGCTTGATCGCCAGGGCGTCGCGGCCGAAGATCTCGTAGCGCCAGCCGTGCTTGGCCGGGATATCGGCATCGTCGGAGAGTGCCAGAAGGTCGATGTCGTCGGAGCTGGCGAGCAGCTTGGGCGCTACTTCGCTTTCCTTGGCCCTTAGCTTCAAAAACACCTTCAGGAGGTCGGCGACCGGGCCCGGGCTGGCTCGCCGCCCCGGCGCCGGCGGTTCGGGGAGGTCCTCCTTGGGGATCTCCTGCGTTCTCTGCACGACCTCCAAGAGCGCCTTGCCGGACCGGCTGCGGCCGAAATTCTTCGACAAGCCGCGCACCTGGTCCAGCGCCTCTGCGCTATCGGGCGTGTGCGCGGCGATCTCGAGCAGGGCCTCGTCCCTGGCGACACGGTTGCGCGGGATATCGCGGCTCTGCGCTTCGCGCTCCCGCCAAGCGGCGATTGCCTGAATCTGCGCGAAGTAACGCGGTGAGCGGGACCGGAATTTCACGCGGCGCCAGGTGTCCTCAGGATCGATTTCGTAGGTCTTGGGGTCGGTGAGAAGGGTCATTTCCTCTTCCACCCAGCTCCGCCTCTCGGCAGCGTCCAGCCGCGCCGAGAGCTTTTCATAGATCTTGCGCAGATGCGTGACATCGCCGAGCGCGTAGTCGATCTGCCGCTGGCTTAGCGGCCGCCGCGACCAGTCGGTAAACCGTGCGCCTTTGTCCAGCCGTCCGCCGGTAATCTGGGTCACGAGCGTCTCGTAACCCACCGAATCGCCGAAGCCGCACACCATGGCCGCCACTTGTGTATCGAAGATCGGCGCCGGCACCTGGCCCGTGGCGTGATAGACGATCTCCAGATCCTGCCGGCAGGCGTGAAACACCTTGAGCACCGGCGACTGATTCAGCAAAGCCCAAAACGGCGCAAGGTCGATACCGTCGCTCAACGGATCGATGGCCACGGCGCCGTCATCGTCGGCCACCTGAATCAGGCAGAGCTTGGAGTAATAGGTGCGGTCGCGCATGAATTCGGTATCGACCGTCACGAAATCGGCGGCTTTGAGCCGCTCGCAAAGCGCCTCCAGGTCTCTTTGGCTGGTCAGGATGGTCATGGATGAGACAGGAATAATAATCGAAATAGTCAACTAAGCTGAACGGGCGGGGTATACACGTTCAATCCATTGCGGTCAGCAAGAAACCGCCGGCATCCGGTAATTCGGTTCCGGCCTTGACACAGGCCGAACAAACCCCGAAAAGCCCCTCGCTATGACGGAACAGCACATCTATCGCTCGCACACCTGCGGCGCGCTCAGAAAACCCGATGTCGGCGCCGAAGCCCGGATTTCGGGCTGGGTCCATCGCAAGCGCGATCACGGCAATCTCCTGTTTGTCGACCTGCGCGATCATTATGGCGTCACGCAATGCGTCGTCGACGTCGACAGTCCGGTCTTCAAGGCAGTCGAGAGCGTTCGGGCGGAGAGCGTCGTTTGTGTTTCCGGCAAGGTGGTGGCCCGCTCGGCCGACACGGTCAATCCCGAGTTACCGACCGGCGAAGTGGAGCTCGTTATCGCGGAATTCGAAGTGCTGTCCGCCGCCGGCGACCTTCCCATGCCGGTCTTCGGCGACCAGGAATATCCGGAAGACATCCGGCTCAAATACCGCTTCCTCGACCTCCGGCGCGAGCGCATGCACCACAATATCGTGCTTCGCTCCAACGTTATCGCGTCGATCCGCCGGCGCATGATCGAGCAGGGATTTCAGGAGTTTCAAACACCGATCCTGACCGCCTCGAGCCCCGAGGGCGCGCGCGACTTCCTGGTGCCGTCGCGCATGCATCCTGGCAAGTTCTACGCGCTGCCGCAGGCGCCGCAGATGTTCAAGCAGCTCGTGATGGTCGCCGGCTTCGACCGCTACTTTCAGATCGCCCCGTGCTTCCGCGACGAAGATGCCCGCGCCGACCGCTCTCCGGGCGAGTTCTACCAACTCGACGTGGAGATGTCCTTCGTCACTCAGGAGGACGTCTTTGCCGCCATCGAGCCGGTGATGGAAGGTGTGTTCACCGAATTTTCAGACCGTCCGGTGAGCCCGGCGCCGTTCCGACGCATCCCCTTTGCCGAATCCATGCTGAAATATGGCAATGACAAGCCAGACTTGAGGAATCCGATTGAAATTCAAGATGTTACGGAGATTTTTGAAGGCTCGGGATTGGGCATCTTCGCCAAGCTGATCGCCGAACGTGGCGCCGTGGTTCGCGCCGTCCCGGCGCCGGGCGCGGGTGCGAGGGCGCGCAGCTTCTTCGATAAGATGAACGACTGGGCGCGCGCCGAGGGCTATCCGGGCCTCGGCTACATCAACATCAAGGACGGGGTGCCCGGCGGGCCGATCGCCAAGAATCTCGGCGAGGAACGGACACAAAAGCTGCGCGACAAGCTCGGGCTCGGCGACCAGGACGGCGTGTTCTTTGCCTGCGACAAACCGGCCAAGGCGGCGGAGCTGGCCGGCCACGCGCGCACCAAGGTCGGCGAAGACCTCGAACTCATCGACCACGCGCGCTACGAATTCTGCTGGATCGTCGATTATCCCCTATTCGAGTATAACGAGACCGAGAAGCGCATCGACTTCTCGCACAACCCGTTCTCCATGCCGCAGGGCGGGTTGGAGGCGCTGGAGAGCGGCGACCCGCTCGATGTGCTCGGCTATCAGTACGACATCGTCTGCAATGGCGTGGAGCTGTCGTCAGGCGCCATCCGGAACCACCGGCCGGACATCATGTACAAAGCCTTCAAGATCGCCGGCTACGACAAGGCGACGGTGGAGGCGGAATTCTCCGGTATGCTCAACGCCTTCAAATTCGGCGCGCCGCCCCATGGCGGCCTTGCGCCCGGCGTCGACCGCATCGTCATGCTCCTGGCCGACGAGCCCAATATCCGCGAGGTCATCCTGTTCCCGATGAATCAAAAAGCGGAAGACCTGATGATGGGCGCGCCGTCGGAGGTCCACGCCAAGCAGCTCCGCGAGCTGCATATCCGCACCGTCGCCCCGCCCAAGCCGGAGGGCGAGTAGGTGCGATCAGTGCGATTCTAGAAATTCTTCTCGAATCAAACGCTTAAACAGTTTTCCTGAATCCTGTCGCGGCAGCGACGCACGGAATTCGATGGTCTGCGGGATCTTGTAGCGGGCGAGCCGGCCGTCGAGGAAGGCACGCACGTCGGTCTCGCTCAGCGCCACGCCGTTTTCGGTGGAAATGATCGCGACCAAGCTTTCGCCATACTCCTTGTCGGGGATGCCGAAGACGGCGCAATCGGCGACACCGGCGAGTTCGTGCAGGGCATCCTCGATCTCCGCCGGATAGATGTTGACGCCGCCCGAGATCACCATGTCCGCCTTGCGGGTCGACAGATAGAGGAACCCGTCCGTGTCGAGATAGCCCATATCGCCGCAGGTGACGAGATCGTCGCGGCCGACGCTCTCCCGCTTGGCCTTGTCATGGTGATAGGTGAAGTCAGGGATCGCGGCCACGCGCGCGTAAACCTCGCCGACATTGTCGTCGCCGGGCGGGAGTTCATGGCCGTCGTCATCGAAGATTTTGACCTCGACGCCGGGCAAGGGCTTGCCGACGGTTCCCTGATGCCCCGGCCAGTCCTCCGGCCGGCACAAAGTGACTGCGCCGAGCTCGGTGGAGCCGTAATATTCGTAGATCACCGGCCCCCACCAGTCGAGCATGCGGTTCTTGACGTCGACGGGGCAGGGCGCGGCAGCGTGCACGGCCCATTTGAGCGATCTCGTGTCGTAACGCGCCTTGACCGCGTCCGGCAGCGCCAAGAGGCGGACAAACATGGTCGGGACCAGGTGCAGATGGGTGATGCTGTGTTGCTGAATGAGATGCAAGAGCTCTTCCGGGTCGAAACGCGGCTGAAACACCGTCAGCCCGCCCGCCAACAGCGCCAGGGTCGTGTAGGTGTTGGGTGCGGCGTGATACATCGGCCCGGTGATGACCGAATGCGCGGCGCCCGCGCCGACGCCATAGGCGAGGCTGACCGATCTGACCTGGGCCATGAACTGCTCCAGGGTATTCGCCTGCCGCCGGACGCCCTTGGGCCGCCCGGTGGTGCCTGAGGTATAGATCATGCTCGACGGCAGGCCGACGGAGTCGGGAACATAGGGTTCGAAACCGGCGATCCACGCGTTCCAGTCCGTGTCGCCGGCGGGGACCGCGCAAAGCTCAGGCGCGAGGCCATAGGCCGCGGCGATCTCACCCGGTGTGGGGACCACCAGAAGGGTGAGCCCGTCGGGCAGCTCACCGCGCAGGGGAGCCAGAAGGTCGGCATGCGCCACCAGCACCTTGGCGCCGGAATCCTCGATGATGTAACGCGCTTCGGGCCCGGTGAAATGCCAGTTGATGGGGACCGGGTAGGCGCCGAGCTCAGAAGTCCCCCGCGTCGCTTCGACGAAGGTGAAGTCGTTTCGCAGCAACAGCGCCACGCTGTCACCCGCCCCGATGCCGAGCGAGGCGAGCGCGCCGGACGCTTTTTTGATTCGCAGTGTAAGCTCCGCGGCATCCAGGCGCCGCCCGCCGCTGATCACCTCGCCTTTGCCTAGGTCCATTTTCTCCTCCCGCTGAACCGGTCAGTCCGTCAATCGCGAGTCGATCTTGACCTCGGAATGCAAGGTCCGGTGTACCGGACACTTATCGGCGATCCTCAGCAATCCCTGGCGTTGGCCCTCGTCAAGCTCGCCGGTGACCTCGATCTCGCGGGCGATGAAATCGATCTTGCCCTCCTTGGTCTCACAGTCCGCGCAATCCTCGGCGTGGATCTTTTCGTGCGAGAGTTTGACCGCCACCCGTTCCAGCGGGATTTTCTTATGCGTGGCATACATGCGCATGGTCATGCTCGTACAGGCGCCGAGCGAGGCCAACAGCAAATCGTAGGGGCTCGGGCCCGTGTTGTCGCCGCCATAGGCAAGCGGTTCGTCCGCAGAGAGCTTGTGGCCACCCGCCTCAATATAGGTCGTGAACTTGCCGGCTCCTGTTTCGACCGTGATGGTATCGCCCTCGGCCGGGCGCAGTTTGGTCTGCGGGCGCGCGGGCCGGCCGAGCCCGAGAAAGCGCGCGGCCCAGGACGACAGCACGCCGGCGAGATATTCCGCATCTTCGCGGCGCGTCAGCAAATGATCGGCGCTGTCGAGCGACAGGAAGCTCTTTGGGTGCTTGGCGGTAACGAAGATCTGCGTTGCGTTTTCGATACCGACGATCTCGTCCCTCGGCGCATGGCACACCAGCAGCGCCGCGCGAATGGCGCCGATGTCTGCCGCCGGGTCGTGCGACGCCAGATCGTCCAGAAACTGTTTCTTGACCGTGAAAGGCCGGCCACCGATGGAGACCTCGGCTTCTCCCTGGGCCTCGATTTCATGGATGGAACCGCCGAAGTTGTGGCTCACATGGATCGGCTCGAAAGGCGCGCCGATGGTGGCGATGGCCTTCACAGAGTCGAGCTTGCTCGCCGTAGCGAGAACCGCGGCGCCACCGAGGCTGTGGCCGACCAGGAGCGCCGGCGCTTCGTGATTCTCTGCCAAGTACCGGGCCGCCGCGAGCAGGTCTTCGATGTTCGAAGAGAAGTTCGTGTTGGCGAATTCGCCGTCGCTGGCGCCAAGGCCGGTGAAATCGAAGCGCAGGGTCGCGATGCCCTGATCGGCCAAGCCCTGCGCGATGCGCGAGGCGGCAAACACGTCCTTCGAGCATGTGAAGCAATGGGCGAAGAGCGCGAAGGCGCGCGGTGTGCCCGGCGGCAGGTCAAGCCGGGCGGCGAGCGTTCCGGCCGAGCCCTCGAACGAGACTTTTTCCGATCGCACACCCATGAGAATTTCCTTCCCTCAAGTCAAGGAGCAGCGATAATCATGGCCGCAAGCGGGGCCCGGAGCAAGTCCGGGCGCAATGACCGGGATCGGAGGGCCGAAACGCCATATGGGACCGCTGGAAGGCATCAGGATCGTCGAGATCGCCGGCCTCGCGCCGGGTCCGTTCTGCGGCATGATGCTGGCGGACAACGGCGCCGAGGTCCTCAGGATCGACCGCGCGGCGGGGCAGGGCGGCGGCCTTCCGGTTCCGCCCGAGGCCGACATTCTCGGCCGCGGCCGACGCTCAGTCGCCGTCGACCTGAAGCACCCGGACGGCGCCGCGGCCGTGTTGCGGCTCATCGAACGGGCGGACGGCCTTATCGAAGGCTTCCGGCCCGGCGTGATGGAGCGGCTCGGGCTGGGCCCGGACGCCTGCCTTGAGCGCAACCCCAGGCTCGTTTATGGCCGCATAACCGGCTGGGGCCAGGACGGCCCGCTCGCGCAAGCCGCGGGGCACGATATCAATTATATCGCGCTTTCCGGCGCGCTCCACGCCATCGGCCGGACCGGCGATAAGCCCGTTCCGCCGCTCAACCTCGTGGGCGATTTCGGCGGCGGCGGCATGCTGCTCGCCTTCGGCATGGTCGCGGCGCTCCTGTCGGTGGCCAGGACCGGGCAGGGGCAGGTGGTGGACGCGGCCATGGTCGACGGCGCGGCGGTCCTGATGGCCATGACCTACGGCCTCAAGGCAGCCGGGTTCTGGCCCGCCGGGCGGGGCGGCAATCTGCTCGATACCGGCGCTCATTTCTACGAGGTCTACGAGACCAAAGACGGCAAGTTCGTCGCGCTCGGCTCGATCGAGCCGCAATTCTACGCCGAGCTTTTGAAAAAGACCGGGCTCGACACCGATCCCGATTTTGCCGCGCAGATGAGCCCTGCCGCCTGGCCGGCGCTCAAGGAAAAGCTCGCGGCGGTGATACGGACCAAGACGCGGGACGAGTGGTGCAACCTCATGGAAGGCACGGACGTCTGCTTCGCGCCGGTCCTCTCCATGGAGGAAGCGCCCGAGCATCCGCATAACCGCGCACGCGGCACTTTCTTCGAGAGCGAGAGCGTGATCCAGCCGGCGCCGGCGCCGCGCTTCAGCGAAACCGCAACCGAGACCCCGTCTCCGCCCGCCATGCCCGGCGCCGATACCGACGCGGCGCTCACCGATTGGGGCTTTGCGGAAGCGGAAATCGCCGCGCTACGCAAGGCCGACGCCATTAGCTGACCTTCGCCCCCTCACCCCAGCCCTCTCCCCTTGGGGGAGAGGGAGGAGCGCCGTCAGGCGCGGAGGGTGAGGGGGGCGTTACTCGGTATCTAAACCTGCTCCGCCTTGGCGCGGTCCCAGAGGGCGTCCATCTCTTCCAGCGACGAGTCCGCCGGGCCGCGGCCGTCCTCGGCCAGGAGCGCTTCGATACGGCGGAAGCGGCGCTCGAATTTGGCGTTGGCCTCCCTGAGCGCCTGCTCCGGATCGACCTTCAAATGCCGCGCCAAGTTGCTGACAACAAAGAGGAAATCGCCGAACTCCTCGGCTACGCGCTGCTCGCCATCAGGCGTATTGAGCTCGGCGCGGAGCTCGGCCCATTCCTCCTCCACCTTGTCCAACACGGGGCCCTTCGATGGCCAGTCGAAGCCGACCCGGGCGGCGCGCCTCTGCAGCTTGACCGCGCGCATCAGCGCCGGGTAGCCATACGCCACGCCGTCGAGCACGCTCGGCGCTTCGCCGCGCGCCTCGGCCCGCGCGATGCGCTCCTTTTCCTTCGCCACCTCCCAGGCGCCGGTCTGCGCGTCCGCGTCTTCTACTTCCGCTTCGCCGAACACGTGGGGGTGCCGCCGGATCATCTTTTCGGTCACCGCGGCGACCACGTCGGCAAAGGTGAAATGCCCGGCCTCGGCCGCCATCTGCGCGTGGAACACGACCTGGAACAGGAGGTCACCCAGCTCGTCGGCCAGCGCCGCCATGTCGCCCTCGCGGATCGCCTGATCGACCTCATACGCTTCCTCGATGGTGTAGGGCGCGATGGTCGCGAAATCCTGCTCCACATCCCACGGGCAGCCGCCCTCGGGGTTTCTGAGCCGCGCCATGACCTCTAAAAGATTGGTGATCGTGTGTTTGGGCACCTATGCCTCCAAAAAACTTCAATCAATACTAAGAGTTACGATGCGTCTTTACTTCGAACAATCATCGTCGCAGAGCCGTGGCTGAGGAGCCGGCCGTCGCCGTCGGTGATCTTGGCGTCGATGGTCGCCATCCGCCGGCCGCGGTGAACCACGGTGGCCTCGCAATCGATCGGCCCGCCGTCGGGCCGGACCCTGCGCACATACTTGACGTTGAGATCGACCGTGGCGGTCGATTCGCCGTCTTCAAGCGTCGTGATCACCGCCGCGCCCGTTGCCGTATCGATCATGGCGGCGGCCAGGCCACCATGGGTAGTGCCACGTGTATTGCCGTGCTGCTCGCCTGGCGTACAGCGAACCACCGCGCGGCCGGGCTCGAGCGCCACGACCGTAATCCCGAGCAGCTTGGTCATGCCGCTGGGCGATTGCCCGATCATGGCCTGGAGCCGCTCGAGGCGCTCGGTCGTTTCGTCCGGCATGGGCCGTATCCGTCGTGGCGATAGGAGAGGCTGTTCTACAAAGTTGGAAGATGAAGCGAAAGAGAAGAGCGTGTCGCAGTTTCTAACCGAGGGGCGCCTCTCCATTTATCGCATAATATATATTATGATAATTTAATAAATTACAGATCCAACTCCCAAATCTCACCGATCAGGTCTTCGCCCCAGTCGGCGTGGGGTTTGCTGTCGATGAGTTTGAAGCCGGCCTGCTTGTAGATGTGCCGGGCGGCGTCGAGGATGTTGTCGGTCCAGAGGCGCATCTTTTTGTAGCGCGCCTGTTGGGCGAAGCCGATGCAGGTTTCGACCAGGGTGCGGCCAAGGCCGAGGCCGCGCGCATCGGGCTCGACGATGAGGACGCGGAGTTGCGCCGTCTCGTCGTCGATTCGGGCCGCCATGATGGCGCCGAGGCGCTTGCCCTGCGATTCCGCGATCCAACAGCGTTCCTTTGCCGGATCGTGGCTCTCGACGAAGCGCGCCATGATGCCGGCCACCAGCGCCTCGAAGCGGTCGTCCCAGCCATATTCGGCGTTGTAGATCTCGCCGTGGCGCTGGACGATCCAGCCGATATCGCCGGGCCGGTGATGACGGATGACGACCGGGCTGTTTGCCGGCTCGGGCGCGCCGGAAAGCAGGCTCTCGATCGACGTCATGGCGTCGACGAGGCGTTCCTGACCGGTCTCGGGCAGATCGCCCAAGAGCGCGCCGATCTGCGCCCGCGAGCCTTCGTTGAGCCGCGCGAAGACGGTCGCGCCGGCCTGGCTCAGACTCAAAAGCCGCTCGCGGCCGTCCACCTCGGACCGCCGGCGTTCGATGAGCCCGTCCTTTTCCAGCTTCTTGAGCATGCGGCTGGCCTGCCCGGGGTCGAGCCGTAAATCGCTGCAAAGCGCCTTGGCGGTGATGCCCGGCGCATGGGAGATTTCGAACATCAGCCGCGCTTCCAGAAGCGAATAGCCGGTGCCGAGCACCTTGTCGGTGAGAAGCCCGAGCTCGCGGGTATAGAAGCGGTTGAAGCGCCGGACCGCGTCGATCCGGTCGAAAGTCTCATCGGCTTGGCTGTTCATAATAGTTGATTTATACAACTATTTAGTTGATCTCGTCAATTACTAGCCCTTGGACTGCAGACACATGACCGTAGCCGTCGCCTTGGCGATCTTCTTTTCGGCGCCATCCTGCAGGGCGAAGACGTCGGCCACGGCTACGGTAATGGTGCGCCCGGCGCGCTCGACAACGGCGCGGGCGATGGCCGCCTCGCCTTGGCCCGGCGCCATCAGGTTGAGCTTGTATTCAACGGTCAAGACGCCCGATCCCGGCGGCATCAGAGAAAAAGAGGCGATGCCCGCTGCATTGTCGGCGATGGTGCCGAGCACGCCGGCATGGAAGAAGCCATGCTGCTGGGTCAGGTCCTGGCGCCAGGGCACGCGAATGGCGCATTCGCCGGGCGCCAGATGCACGATCTCGGCGCCAATGAGCGCCATGAAACCCTGCGCCGCGAAGATTTCGCGCACCTTCGCCGCATAGTCGGGGTCTTTGGCCGTAAACGTCATGGCGTCGCAGCATGGGCGGCGCCGCGCCCGTTGAAAAGCGCTTTTTGGGAATAGCCGCTCGGCTGCTAGAGTGATGCGCCATGGGCCTTTTCATCAAATACAAGGGCTTTGCCCTGCCGGAGTTGGATGCGTTCCGCGCCGCCCAGCGGGCGTCCTACAAGACGCTCACTGATTTCGCGGACGGGCTTGCGCCCGGCATCGGCGAGATTGAGGCCACGCGCCTGCTGCGCAAGGCCTTCTATGTGCAAGGCGTGCGCCACTTCTTCCACGTGCCCGTGGCGCTCTTTGGCGAACGCACCGCCTATCCCGGCGATTTCGGTGCCTTCGGGGCGTTGCCGACCGACCGGACCCTGAAGCCCGGCGACCCGGTCATCCTCGACGCCGCGCCGATCTATGACGGCTATCTGGTAGATACCTCCTACGCCTTCCCGTTCGGCCGGGTGGCCGGCTTCGACGCGCTCGACGGCCATCTGGAGATACTGCGCGCGATGATCCTTGCCGAAGTCAACTTGGGTCACGGCTTTCGCGACATCGCCCGGACCGTCGACGGCTACATCCGCGATCATGGCTATGAGAACTGCCACAAGAAGCATATCGGCGCCGTGCTGGGCCATCGCGTCATCAAAGGCCGCGGCTGGCTCGTTGACCAGCCGCGCATCTGGGGCCTGGCGTCCAAGCATGTCGGCTGGTTCCTGGCCAAGAGCCTGATCGCGCGGGCCGGGTTCAAAAACCAGACGCCCAACTGGAACCATGGCCGGGTCTGCGATGGCGTGCGCCCGCATGGCCTCTGGGCTGTGGAGCCCCATCTCGCCAGGGACGGCGTCGGCGCCAAATTCGAGGAGATCCTGGTGATCGACGAAGACGGCGCGAACTATCTCGACGACGCCCTGCCCCACCTCACCCGCTGGCGCGGCCGTCGCGCCCGCACGGCCGCCTAACTCGCGGGACGCATCTTGAGGCCAAACAGCGGTCGGAGGATCAGGCTGCGGCGGATCGCGAACTCGTACAGCAGATAGCAGCCGCCGAAGGTGGCGACGACGATCAACCCGGCCTCGATGGTCGCGCCGAGCTTGAGCGGCGCCAGGTGGTAGCCGACTACGATGATGATCGTCTGATGCAGAATGTAGAAGGGAAAGATGCCCTGGTTGAGATAGCTCAGCATCGGGCTCGGCCGGTTCAGATAGCGCTGCGCCAGTCCGAGCGCGGCCAGCATCCACGTCCAGATGTGGAAATAGTAGAGCGCCCAGAAGGCCTGATCCGCCCAGGCCGGAAAGACCTCCCAGCCAACGGTATTGCGGATCGTGAAGAAGATCAGGAAGGCGCCGAGCGCGATGGCCAGTGCGGCCCTCCAGACCCGCTCAATGGCGCGCCACAAATCAGGCTGATTGTTCAAGAGAAATCCATAAATAAAAACAATGAAATAAAAGGTGTGGTTAAACCAATCATTTCGGAAGTCGTGGGTCGCCGGGAAGTGCGGCGCCAGAAAGATACCCAAAAGCATGATCGGGATCGCCGGGATGACGAGCAGACTCGCCGGCCCGGTGTGCTCCGAAAATCGCTTTATGAGCCCCTGCCCCCACGCGCTGCGCAGGCCGAGGAAGACCGGCAGCGCCACAACCGAATAGATCATGAGATAGGCGACGAACCAGAGATGGGTGTAGGTCGGCGTCACGTCGTTGAGCACCGGGTTTGAGGTGAAGTAGAGCCCCAGGAAGCTGAGATAGCCCGGCTCGATGTAGCCGCGCGCCAGCGACTGGTAGTAGATCTGCGGCGGCACGATCACGGTGACGCCGACCATGAGCGGGATCATGAGCCGCACCGCGCGCAGACGCATGAGCCGGCCGAGCGGCATCTTGCCGAATACGAAGCTCATGGCGAGGCCCGAGATGAGGAACAATAGCGGCAGCCGCCACGGGTTGGAGAGCCGCATCACATTCTCAAGCCAGGGCAAGATATAGGTGGACTTGATATGCCAGCCCCAGCTCACATACATCATGCCCACGTGATAAAGGATGAGGACGCCAAAGACGATCACCCTCAGCCAGTCGATGTCGTAGCGGCGCTCGCTCTCCAGACTCATTGCAGAATTTTCCTCAGCCCATATTGACGCTTTCCGGCAATTTAGGGATTCCGATTGTGCCGGCGAGGGCAAATGACGCAAGCGGCGGTTATTTTGGGGCCAGCGGCAGACGCGTGGGCCGAATTTCTCCCGGCTTGCCGCCCGGACGGCCGTTCGCTACGGTCCGGTGCATGAGCGAGCGCGACGGCGACAAAGCCTGGCGGTTCTTCTTCCGGCATCAGACCGCCATTGAGATCGGGCTGTGGGCGGCCTTTCTGATCACCATGGCGTTGGTCAATGCCACCTCCGTACTGATGGAGGCCCCGCGCATCGGCCGCACGCTGCTCGCCTGGGAGCCGTTTATCTGGGAGTTTTCAAGCGCAATTGGCGTCGGTGCGTTGATCCCTGCCGTGCTTTGGATCGACCGCCGCTATCCCTTCACGGCCGGTCGCTGGCTCCGCTACGCCGTGCTGCACCTGGGGCTTTCCGCAGCCTTTTCGCTCGCGCATGTGGCGATCATGGTGGGCTTACGCAAGCTGGTCTACCGGCTCTACGACCGCCTTTACGATTTCGGCAATGTGCCGGTGGAGTTGATCTACGAATACCGCAAGGATCTCGTTACCTATGTGCTCATCCTCGTGGTTGCCTATAGCTACCGCGCCATCGTCGCGCGGGGGCGCGGCACCGCAAGCCTTGAGGCCGGCTCCGGCACCGCACCGGCGGCAATCGAGCGGGTGCTGGTCAAAACGCGGCAGGGCCGGCGGCTGGTGCGCTTCGACGACGTCGACTGGCTCGAAGCGGCCGGCAACTATGTCGGCCTCCATGTCGGCGGCGACACCTTCCTTTTGCGCGCAACATTGGGCGGGCTGGCCGACCGCCTCGACCCGGCCCGGTTTGCGCGCATCCACCGGTCCTTCGTTGTCAACCTCGACCGCGTGGCGGAAATCCGCAGCACCGACTCGGGCGATTATCGCGTACGCCTGACCACCGGCAACGAACTCAATATGAGCCGGCGCTATCGCGCCAATCTCGATCATCTTGCGGTGGCCTGAAGAGAGTGATGACATGACCGAATCCCTTGAATCCGTAAACGCCCGCTCCGAGGGCACCCTGCCCGGTCTCCTGGGTATCGAATTCACCCATGCAGAGCCGGGCCTGATGCGCGCACGGCTCAAGCTCAGGCCCGACCACATGGCGGCGAACGGCTACCTGCACGCCGGCACAATGGTCACCCTGGCCGATACCGCCTGCGGCTACGGTACCGTGATCGCGCTGCCCGAGGGTGCTGCGAACTTCACCACGGTCGAGCTCAAGAGCAACTTTCTCGGCACCCAGCGCGAGGGCGAGCTGGCCTGCGAGGCTAAGGCGCGCCATAGGGGCGGATCGACCCAGGTTTGGGATGCGACCGTCACCGATGCCGCGACCGGCAAATTGCTGGCGCTGTTCCGCTGTACGCAAATGATCCTGAGGCCAAAGCCCGGATAGGCTTCGCCCACCGTCTTAAAAGTTTAACTTGGCTGACGCCGGAGCCACTCATATTACGGACGTCTCGGCTGTTTGGGGAGGCGCCGCGCGCCGATTCTCATGAGCCGGGCATTTGACTAGGCCTGCGAGTAGGAATTCTAGAATGGCGACGGGAACCGTTAAGTGGTTCAATACGACCAAGGGTTATGGCTTCATTGTCCCCGACGAAGGCGGCTCTGACGCTTTCGTCCATATCTCGGCGATCCAGCGTTCCGGGCTGACCGGGCTGCTCGAAGGGCAGCGGGTCGAGTATGAAATGGAGCTTGGGCGCAACGGCAAAATGGCGGCGCAGAACCTCAAACTGATCGACTGAAAGCCGCACGGCGCCGCATTCGCGGTTTTTCGAAATCGCTTGAGGTCCCGGTCTGACTCGCCTATATGGTCGCCATCAGTTCAGAAGACCCCGGCGAGACCACTGCTTTGTCAGCCGACTAAGCGTTTTTCCCCCAGGACATCGGCGAGCTGAGACCCGTCTGCAGTAAGTCTGCGGATGACAGACTAACGACCAACAGGAAGATACCCATGCACAAAGGAACCGTTAAGTGGTTCAACCCCACCAAGGGGTTTGGCTTTATTCAGCCTGACGACGGAGGCAAAGACGCCTTTGTCCACATTTCCGCGGTGGAACGCGCCGGCCTGTCGGGCCTCGACGAGGGCCAGAAGGTCGAGTATGAACTCGTCCCCGGCCGCAACGGCCGGTTCTCGGCCGAGAATATCTCGGTCGTCGAGTGACCAGACTGCTGAACTGAGTAAAGGGCCCGCACAACACCGCGGGCCTCTTTCATTTTGCCGGGCCTTGGTCCGGCGCGTCAGACTCCCTCGGGCAGCGGGATGAACTCGTCGTCGCCCGGGACCGGTGCGAACCGTCCCTCGCGCCAGTCGGCCTTGGCCTGTTCCAGCCGTTCTTTCGAGCTGGAGACGAAGTTCCACCACATATGGCGCCCGCCCTCTATGGGCGCACCGCCCAGGATTACCACTCTGGCCGCGGATTGAGCGCCGAACGGCACGGCGCCACCCGGCTTGAAGATCACCATCTCGCCGGACTGAAACGTCTCGTTTCCCACCGACACGATGCCGGAGACCACATAAAGCGCCCGCTCTTCATGGTCGTCTGGGACCACGGCTGAAGAGTCCGGCGCCATGTCAATGTCCAGATAAAGGGTGGGAGAGAAAACCGCCACGGGAGACACTTCGCCGAAAGCCGAACCGGCGATCAGGGTCATCCGCACGCCGTCCTTCTCGATCACGGGCAGTGTCTCCGCGGGATGATGAGAGAACGACGGTTCGGTTTCTTCATGCTCCTCGGGCAATGCCATCCAGATCTGCAGGCCGTGGAGACCCGTGTCGCGGGCACGCTCTTCGTCGCCGGAACGTTCGGAATGAACGATGCCGCGGCCGGCGGTCATCCAATTCACCGCGCCGGGGCGGATCGGCTGCTCGAAGCCCAACGAATCCCGATGCATGATCTCGCCTTCGAAGAGATAGGTCACCGTCGCCAGCCCGATATGCGGATGCGGCCGCACGTCGATCCCCTGCCCGGCCGGATACGCCGCCGGCCCGAAGTGATCGAAGAAGATGAAGGGACCAACCAGCCGGCGTCTGGCCGAAGGCAGCACCCGTGCGACGGTAAGCCCGCCGAGATCCTTCGACCTTCCCCTGATGACGAGATCGATTGACGCCGCCGCCATCTCCTGGCAATCCGGTTCCATACAGTCCTGCCAGCTCATTTGCCGTCTCCCTCACCCGATGGTTTTCTTACGAGCCTGCGCAGCCACTGGACCGGCGGGCGTGCCGCGTCCAGGACCGGCTCGACCAGCGCATGCCGCTTGAGCTTACGCCCGATAATGTGTTTGGCGGCGAAATAGCGGCCGCGGCGCGTATTCCGGTTGAAGCCGATGAGCCCGAAATAGTGGCGCTCCGCCTTCATCCATTTGGCTTTGTACTCCTCGCCACCATAGCCGAAGTTTATCTCGCGGGCGTGGTCGTGGTCCAGCACATGGGCGACCATGAAATTGGTCAACAGCGCGCCGACAGACTGGTTCTTATAGGCCTCGTCATAGGCGGCGCGGAGGCTCTGCGCGATGCCGCCGGTGACGATCCAGGCCTGCGTGGCCACGGGCTTGTCGTCCACCTTCATGATGCCGAGCCGCAGGAGCTTGGCCCGGGCCGCCTCGTGCAGGAAGGCCAGGTTCCAGGGCGCATACATGCTGGCCGGCGTCTTCCAGCTTGCGTCCGCGACGGTTACATAATCCCGGATCGCGGGCTCAAGGTCCGTCTCATCGGTGATCAACTCGAAACGGACCGTGTGGTCCTTTTCCAGCTTGCGCAAGCGGCGACGGCAGTCGTGCCTGAGATTGCTCGAACGCTCGGCGAAATACTCGGCGTGGGACTTGCCGGCGGTGTCTTCGAACCGATTATAGGAATTGGCGTAGGTCTGGCAGCGGAAGCCCGCGGCCATCAGCGCATAGTGAATGACCTGCCCGGTTTCCGAATCCGTTTCGATCGGCCATAGCCTGATCGCGTCGAAGGGCGCCCCCTCCCCCAACACCGGCTCGGTCGCCAGATATCTGAAAAACGCGATCAGCAGGATCACCGGCATGGAAACCTTGGGATTGATGATCAGCGCGAGCGGCGAGAAGTTCTCCGTATGGCCGAGATTGGCCAGGATCCTGGCGCCCTTGACCGCCGGGTCCACCCGCGTCGAACGGCACGGAAAGATCAGCAGCGGCTCGCCGGTCCGCGCGTCTTCGACCGCGTAGATGCGCAACGCGCCGGGATCGTCGTAGAAATAGTCGACCAGCGCCTGAAACCACGCCTCGGAATAGAAAAAATCAGCCGCGCCCGCCCCTTCCAGCAGGGGCCGATACTGCGCCGGCAGATCCGCGAAACGCGTGAAGCAAAAGGCCTTCATGACCCCATTCTGCGCCGGAAGGCGTTAACAGAACAACAGGGGACGGGGGCCTAGCGCCCGAACGTCAGATTCACCCCGATATTCTGCTCGGCCATGTAGCGGATGAGCGCGTAGATGAAGGTGGCGATGCCGAGCATCTCCAGAGTCTCTTCGGCGGTGGCGACGAGATGATAGGCCGTCAGGCTGCCGCCGATGCCGGCCGCCGAGATCACTGCGCCGCCGACCATCTCCAGGCCGATGGCGCCGCCCACATAGAGCGCGCCGGAAAACATGAAGAGCCACATCGATTGCCGAGGCAGCGCTCTCAGGAAGGGCACCAGAACAACCAGCAGGACGGCGAGCGCCACGCCGTAAGGGATGATCCAGGCGAAATAGAAAGCGCCGCCGGCCGGCACCAACCGGCGGCCGAGCGGGATGAGCTGTTCGTGAATGGCGGCGGCTTCGTCGAAAGAGAGGAAAAGAAAGATGAAGCCGAGCAACGCCCAGTAGCGGGCGGCCTTGTCCTGCCGCGTAAAACCATCACGCGCAATCACCGCCAGGAGCGCCGCACAGGCCACAAGCGCGATCGCCGAAAACCAGACCGGAACGCTGCTTTCCTCGTCGAAATTGAA
>JAKSBY010000702.1 GCA_022360855.1 Sphingomonadales bacterium
AAAACCCGCCTGCCGTAACCGTCTGACCGCCACCGCGTCCGCCCGGGCGGGAGGGCCATTCAAGACTTTCGAGCCGGCCCGCGTCACCTGGCCCGCCACATCGAACAAATCTTTTATGGCGATGGGAATCCCCGCGAAAGGAGACAGCGCCGCGCCGCTTTCGCGCATCTTGTCGACGGCTTTCGCCGCTATACGCGCGCCGGCGCGATCTACATGAACGAACGCCGCCCTTCCCTGCCCGTCTTCCGCGTCGATAATGTCGAGGCATGCTTCGGTTAAGTCAGTCGCGCTTACCGCGCCCGACGCAAGATCAGCAGCCAACCGAGCCAATGTTGGGCGTTCGGCGGTCACACGGGATCGTAATAATGGATTTCAAGCAGCAGCGCGCCGCCCTCGGTTTTAAAGGGGCCGTGATAAGCGCCGGGCGGCCGAACGGCGTAAGTCGGGCCTTTAAAATTTTCTCCGCCATTGCCGTTTTCGTCATTGCCTACCGTCAAATCGCCGGAAAGCAGATAAACTTCTTCCCAATATTCGTGCACGAACGGTTTGGTTGTCATAAAGCCCGGCTCCATACGCAGAAGGCGCGTGCGGCTGCCGCGTTTGTTCTTCTCATCGAGACTGCCGGATAGAATTTTTTCGGCCGCAAGCGCGTCAGGCGGATAGCCGTCGGGCAGCCGCCAGCCTTCGGGAAAGCCGTCGCGCACGGTCCAGCCGTCAGGGCCCGTGTCAATAGAGTGGAATTCGTCGTGCTTTTTGTTTACCGCCAAGACCAATACCTCCTTATCGCCAAAGGTCGCTGAGCTGATTTGCGACAATATCCTCGTATGCCGGATCTCCGGTCATGATTTCGACATCCCGGCAAAACGCCTTCATGCCGTTGACAAAGTCAGCGCCGATGGACGCATCGTAAAACGGCAGATCGCGCCGCACCAATTCAGTAATAAGCTCGGCTTCCCGCGGCGGAAAGCGTTTGCGTCCGACTTGCACGGCAAGCGCAGGATCGGAGCGCAGCGCATCATGCGCGCGACGGATCGCCCGCACCGCGCCTTGGGCCGCTTCCGGATTGCGCTCGATCAGCGCATCCGTCATCGCAACGGAGGCCATGGTGTAGTTGAACGCCTCGGGCGGTCCGTCGCCTCTGCGCACATCGATGACAACGTCGCCGGCGCCTTCCGCCACGGCGACTTCCGTTCCCATGCCGTTCGCCCAAAAGCCGTCAATCTTTCCCTCGGCTAACGCCTTGGCGGCGGTGACGCCGAAATTGACGACTTCGCCCGGCGCAGGCTTGGCGCCCGGAACCGGCGCAATTTCGACCTCGTCGCGCTCAATGTCGACGCCGCCGGCGATCAGCATTCTTCGCAGGCCCATCTCCACCCACGGCGCTGCGCCGATGCGCTTGCCTTTCACAACAGAAAGATCGCCGCGCGTTGCGCCGAGATCGGCGCGCATGACGAGAAACCAGTACATGCCTTGCCCTTGCGCGCAAATCAGCTTGACGCCGCGCCATTCGGGAAACGCGGCGACGGCCGAATGCGCGGAGCCCGCGACGAAATCAACGGCGCCGTCGCGCAGCGCCGCATAGGCGGCGTCCACCGGGAATATCAGCTCAAGCTCAACATCAAGCCCTTCGGCCGCAAAGCAACCGAGGTCGACGGCTGCGACCGCTGGAAAATAGGAATTGGAGACGAGGTCCGGAACAGCAATTATCATTGGCATCGCCTATCCAAGCACCGGCAATTCGGTAATCTCGTAAGCGTGCGCAATCTTGCGCCCTAACACCGGATCGTTCAGCTCAAAAGAAAATTGCGGCGATGGCCGGACACCGCCGATCGCCGCCAACGTGCCGCAAAACATGACTGCATCATCCGGCAATCCCTTGCCCGCATATTGCGTCATTAACTCGTCGGGCATGCGCATCGCAGCGACCGAGCCTTCCTGATAAAGCTCGCCGTCCGCCGTCCAGGAACGCAACTCCAACCGGTCCCAGTGGTCGCGCACGTCATCGAGCGTCCAGAATGTATGCGCCATCGGTTTTTCGCACATTTGTTTGGAGACGGTGATATTGTAAGTCTCCACTTTTCGATCGGTATGATCCGAACCGACGCCGACCCACAGACGGCCGTCATGTTTCAACAACACGAATTCCGTTTCGCCGCTGGATTCTGTTCCGGTCACCTGAATTTGCGAGGCCGTCGTAATCCGGGACGCCGCCACGCGATAATATATCGGCGTCGATGCGGGTCGCGGCACGCCCAGTTCTTCCAACTCCTTTATGTGCTTTTCTACCGCGACCGGATCGCGCCCCGTCCAGCCCGCGATGATAGCGTGGCGAACAGAGACCGTCGCAGTGCGCTCTTCACCGCCCGAGACGAGCGTTAGATTCAATTCCGCGCTCATTGCTCCTCGCTCGGCGCCAACCACATTATTCCCATTCCCGTCGCCCAGCCCCGCACGGCTTCGTAAGCAAGCACTTCTCCCCTGAAGGAGCCCAGCGCGCCCGCAAGCGCTATCCATGCCAGCAATTCCGGGGTGCCCGCGCCTTTGGCGGAAAGATCATCTGCGCTGTACGAACGCAGGCGCTCGCCGTCTCCGCGCGCCATCTCATCCAGAAACCGCTGGTCGAAGTCTGTATCTATCAAGCCATGTCCGCGCTCACCCGGATCGTGCGACATGCCGCCTGTCGCGATAATAGCGAGACGTTTGGGCGATTTTCGCGCGACATCGCCAATAGCTTGGCCAAGCGCATAACATCGCGCCGGCGACGGCAAGGGCGGCGCCAATGTGTTGAAAAAAACCGGCGCCACGGGCGTCTGGAATTCTGGCGTCAGAAAGGACAGCGGAACGATCGTGCCGTGATCGAGAATCAATTCGTGAGAAAACGACGGTTCAAGACCTGACGCATAGGTCGCGGTGAGGATATTCTTAGCGAGTTCAGGATCCCCCGGAACAGGCGTTTTATCCATTTTCATCCATGGCTCGACCGGACCGACCGCCGACTCGCCAAGCCCGACACAAAAGGCGCTGACATGATCGAGAAAAAAATTCGTCCAGTGTTCGCTGGTCAAGCAAATGATCGTATCCGGCCGGAGCGTTTCGAGCTCCGCCTTAAGCTTGGCGGCGGCGGCACCGAGCGCGTCCCGCTGCTCCTCCGGCGCCCGCTCTCGCCATGCAACCCAGCCGGGCGCATGGCTGACGGCGGCGGCGAATATGATGCTCATAGGGCTTCCTGGTTAATCATCGCCAGATAATCCGGCTCGGGGACATCGTGAATAATTGAAAACGGACGCAAAAGCAGGCCGTGAACGCCAAGCCGATACAATGCCGCATAATCTCGCTTTATCAGCGCTTGCGCCTCTTGTTGTTCAAGCTTCCATTCCCGTACAAGCTTTTCGGGTTCGCTCATAAAGCGGCAGCGCACGCCTTCATTGCGGTTGATTTCGCGAATGAGCTTTTGAAGATGATAAATGCTCATGCGCCGCCCTCTTCATAGACTTCATCCGCCCATTTCAACGCAGAGACGACCTGAGAAAATGAAGTGGAGGCGCCAAGCGTCGACATCACGGCTTGGCGCACTTCTCCAAGAGAAGCCCCGAGCTTTTTCAGGCGCCGGGCGTGAACCTTAAAGCTGCCCTCCTCTCCGGTTGTCGCAAGCGCGCCAATAACGACAAACTCGCAGGTCTTGACGCCAAGCGGGCCCGCGATGGCGGCCTTGCGCAAGGCTTGAAACGCATCGGCTGCGTCTTCGTTGATCTGGCGCACATAATCGACAGGGGGCAGCATATCCGCCATTATTTGTTCCTCTTCAGAAAGGGAAATTCGCCAAGATCCGTCCCGAGCCCGGCGTCGAGCGCTTTTTGATAAATAACCGAAGCGAGGGCGATGTCCTGAATGCCGGTCCCGACCGACTTGAATAACGTGATCTGATCGTCAGACGTGCGGCCTGGAGCCTTGCCGGCAACAATGTCCCTGAGCTCATGCACGTTATTCTCCGAAACCGCATCAGCCGCTGCGACCGCATCGCCAGCTTCTTCAAATACGCCCTTGCGCGTGTCCACCGCAATTGGCGAGGCGACGCGAAATGTGTCGATGTCGAGTTCGCGCTGATCGCGACGCGCAGTTCCCACAGAGTTCACATGCGCGCCGGCTTGCAGCCACGCGGCGTTCAACACAGGCTCGCTGGATTTGACGGCCGCAAGGATCAGGCTCGCGCCGTCGCAAGCGGCCTGCGCGCTCGGCGCGGCGTCGATATCCACGCCTTTTTCGCGAAACTCACTGGCCAGCTTCTCGCGATTGGCTTCGGTCGGACTGAACACCCGCGCTTTGGAAACGTACCCCGCCGCGACCATCGCCTCGAGCTGCGCGCGCGCCTCTGGACCCGAACCGAGCAGCGCCGTCAAAGCTTTTTGCGGACGCGCCAGCCGTCGCGTCGCAACTGCGCTCGTCGCGCCTGTTCTTAATGTCGTCAAGTGCTGTGCGTCCATGATGGCAACGAGTTCTCCCGTTGCAATCTTGTAAAGATGAACCTGATATCGCACGCCATGGCCGGGCGCCAAATTCATCGCCTTGAAGCCCATCCAGCCCGAGCCCTTCATCGCCACAGGACCGACGCGAAGCCATCCTTTGGACAGCTTGACGTTGGTCCGCTGCGGGAGCAATGTCTCGCCTTCGCCTTCCTCTTTAAATCCAGCTTCCATCGCTGCGATGGCGTCATCCATCGTCACCGCGGAGCGCACATCGTCATGGGTGAGCAGCAATGTCATCCGACTTAAATCCGACGCCTATTTCACACGGCCTCTGTAAAAGTCTTGCGGGCCTTCGTCTTTCACATCGAAACCGGATTTAATAAGTGCGTCGCGCATCTGCCGCATTTGCGCATCGTTCAGCTTAGCAGCCGGTTGGCGCATTCTCCCGCCATTATAGCCCTGCAGCCACTGCTGATATTTCCACAACGCGCGATGAATGAAATTAGCGCCAACGACCGTCGATTGAATGGCGACGCGGGCGACGCGCGCGGGCTGTATGCGCCAATAGATTTCCATGGCGCGCTCGTATTCTCTTTTTTGCAGCAGATCGAAATATTCAGGCACGGCGCCGCCCCAAAATTCGTAATTGGAGGTGCCCATCCACTGCTGGCCGAAATATTCGACCGTCAGCGGAGAATGCGCTTCAAGCGGGTCGGAGAAAAGAACGCCGGTATCCTTCAGTAATTTGTATACCTCCAGATCGCCTGCAATGCCCGGACGGCCAACTTCGTATTTCACAGCAACAACATTCGGAATTTCGGCTGCGCGCCTGATAACTGCCGGCGGATAGCCGCTTGCATGAAGTCGCGTTAAATTCATTTGCACCGTGACGAACAGAGATGTGCAGAGGTTTGTGGAACCAGCTATGCTCTCGATATGTTCATAGAGCTCATCTTCGGTTTCAGGATAAAAGCTGTTGGGATGTCCGATCAGCACCCCGCCCATGCCGATCCTTTCCGCCTCTTGCGCCATTTCAATCGTTTGTTGACGCGTATCGAACGTGCCGTGCATGAGGAAGGTTTGCTTGTCTCCCGCCTCCTCGACGCAAATCTCCATAAAGCGGCGATATTCATCGGCGGTCGTGGCGCATTCTGAAACGAGCAGCGCGCCCCAAAAACCATGTTCGATATTACGCCGCACATCGAAGCGGATCGCCTCTTCGTTCAGAGAGGAAAGATCTTCGGTGAAACTGGGCATAATGACGTTGCATACGCCCCGCCAATGCTCGGCGGCCCACATTTTGGCTTCAGTCGGCGTGTATTTCACCAAATCCTCCATTATACTAAGAGATTCCAGGGACTAATCGGCTGCGGCCTTTGCCCGCCCCTTATTGTCAGACATTTTTGTCCTATGTTTTTTGCCCTATGTCAAGGGACACGGTTTGGCGCCCCCGCCGATGGCCGAGGTTGTTCGCACAAAAGGCGTGAGCTACACTGCAGAAGCGAGACGGAGAGGTGCAAGTGACTGATTCGATTTACATCCGGGGATTGAAATCGTTTGCAATCCCGGCAGATGCGCCGATTATTGAGATCGCTGTGTCAAAACTGCGAAACGCCATCATGATGGGCGAACTCCGCCCCGGCCAGAAACTGGTGGAAGCCGAACTATGTAATTCGCTCAATATCAGCCGCGCATCGCTGCGCGAGGCGCTTCGCGCGCTGGAATCGGAACGTCTGATCGAACTTATCCCGAATCGCGGCCCTTCTGTTGCGCGGCTCGGTTATAAGGAAGTCGAGGAAATACACGACGTCTGGTCGCTTCTGACCGGCGCGGCCGTTTATGATTTTACGGCGGCGGCGGAACCTGCTGATTTCGAAAAACTTGATGAAGCCTTGGGGGTGTTCCGGGAGGCGATCCAGGAAAACACGCCCCTGAAGCAACTGGCCGCCACCAACAGCTTTTTCATGGCGATTTTGTCAAAATGCGGCAATTCGGTGCTGACAGAGATGATCATTTCACTGGTTTCACGCGTGAATTTTCTGCGAGCACAGTCGCTCCTATACCAAAACTGGGGCGTGCTGTACGCAACCGAAATTGAGGACATCGTATCGGCAATCAAATCGCGAAGCCCTGAAGCGGCGCGCGATGCGGCGCGCAAACACATTGCATCGGCTTGCGTGGCGGCAAAACAACTCGCAGCTTCGGCGGAACTGGAAGCAAGAGACAAATTAAAAGGCGGCAAGCGCTCAAATCAAAACCGTAAAGCGAAGGAAAAGCGCAAGCGCGCCGCGACAAATAAGGCACGCGCTGCATCATGAACGGTTCTCGCTTACCATTCGAGCGATATATATTGGGTTTCCATAAATTCCATCATGCCTTCATGGGCGCCTTCGCGGCCCAAACCCGATTGTTTGACCCCGCCAAACGGCGCCGCGGGATCAGATATCAGCCCTCTGTTTAGACCCAGCATCCCGAACTCCAGTCTTTCGCCAACGCGAAGGCCGCGCACGACATCTCCGGTGAAAACGTAAGCCGCTAGTCCGTATTCCGTGTCGTTTGCGTGTCTAATGACGCCTTCCTCGTCGGAAAAGCGCATAATCGGGGCTACAGGACCAAAAATCTCGTCGTGGAGGCAGTCGGCGTTCTCCGGCACATCCGCCAGCACGGTTGGGTGATAGAAATAGCCGCGATTATCTTCTCCACGCTTGCCGCCGGTAAGCACTTTAGCGCCTTTGGCGACAGCGTCATCTACAAGCGTCTCCACTTTGTCGCGCGTTTTCGCGTTCACCAAAGGTCCGACGTCGACGCCTTCATCCAAACCGTTGCCGAGCTTGAGCGCCGCCATTTTCGCCGCGAACTTTTCCGCAAAAACATCGTGTACGGAATCATGCACGTAAAACCGGTTCGCCGCCGTGCAAGCCTCTCCCATATTACGCATTTTCGCAATCATGGCGCCGTCCACGGCGTTATCGATATCAGCGTCCTCGAAAACGATGAATGGCGCGTTGCCGCCAAGCTCCATGCGAGGATTGACGATGCAGTCGGCCGCTTCGCGCAACAAGACGCGCCCAACTTCGGTCGATCCTGTAAAGGAGACGACTCGGACCCGCGGGTCATGCAGCATAGCACTGACTGTCTCGCCGGAATGTTGCGATGGAAGGATATTCACGACGCCTGCCGGCGCTCCCGCCTCAACAAGCACTTCGGCCAGCGCCAGCATGGTCAGGGGTGTCTCTCCGGCGGGTTTCAATATGCACGTGCAGCCCGCCGCAAGCGCTGGCGCGATTTTGCGCGCGCCCATCGCTGCTGGAAAGTTCCAGGGCGTCACCAGAACAGCGACCCCCGCCGGTTTGTGATGAACCAGAATTCTCGCCCCTGAAGCGGGCGCATGTGACACCGAACCGAGATTGCGCACAGCTTCTTCCGCATACCATCGGAAGAATTCGGCCGAATAGCGCAATTCTCCGCGCGAATCTGTCAGCGCCTTGCCGTTCTCGCGGGTAATAAGGCGCGCAAATCGATCTTCCTGAGCGATCAATAATTCATAGGCGCGGCGCAAGATCTCAGCCCGGTGTCGCGGCGAAGCAGCCGACCATTCCGGCTGTGCCTGCGCGGCGGCGTCCACGGCGGCGCGCGCATCGTCGACTGTGCCGTTCGCCACTTGTGCGATGATTTCTCCCGTGGCGGGGTCGGTTACTGCGAAACGGGTATTGTCCGACGCCGGACGCCACTCGCCTCCAATGTACAGGTTGGCCTCATCGACCTGGAATTTCTCTTGCAGCACCGCTTTCTCACCTTGCCTAAAAAGTCATTTTGCATCATTGTCTGACAAAATTCCAGTGCTTTCACCTTTCGGAGCGATCATGACCGACCAAACCGCCGCTGGCATGCCCGACCCCGCAGTCGCCGCCGCCCTGCCTAAAGAGAGGGATCTTTTTTACGACGGCGCCTGGCATGAGCCGAAGGGCGGATATGTCGAAACGATCAGCCCGGGAACGGGCGAGAGCCTAGGTCGGGTTGCAGAAGCCAATCGCGATGACGTCGAAGCCGCCGTCTCCGCCGCCCATGAGGGCTACCTTGCCTGGCGCAACGTAAAGCCATTGGATCGCGGCCGGTTTCTGAAGCAGATCGCCGCTCGGATGCGCGCGCATGTCGACGAACTCGCGCTGCTCGACGCAGCCAACTGCGGCAATCCGGTCAGCGCAATGAAGCGCGACGTCACAGACGCGGCAGATTATATCGACTATTTCGCCGGCTTGACGACAGAAGTGAAAGGCGTCGTAACCCCAATGGGTCCCGGCATTGTCAACATGACCGTGCGTGAGCCACTGGGCGTGTGCGTTCGCATTCTCGCTTATAATCATCCCTTGATGTTCGCCGCGATGAAGCTCGCCGCGCCTATTGCCGCAGGCAACAGCGTCATCATCAAACCGCCGCCGCAGGCTCCCTTGTCATGCATCAGATTGTTCGAAATTGTCGGCGACATTTTGCCGCCGGGCGTGTTGAATTTCGTGACAGGCGGTCTGGAGGCGGGCGTCGCTCTTACCGAACACCCTTTAACCCCCTCCATCAGCCTTATCGGCAGCGTGCCCAGCGGCAAGGCCGTGGCGCGCAGTACGGCCGAACAACTCAAGCATGTCGGCCTCGAACTTGGCGGCAAAAACGCGCTCATTGTTTATCCTGATGCGGATTTGGAAAAGGCGATTACAGGCGCCGTCAAGGGAATGAATTTCACCTGGTGCGGCCAATCATGCGGATCGACCTCGCGTCTATTCATTCACGAAGACGCTTATGACGAAGTGCTCTTGGGCGTGTTGCAGGCGGTCAAGCATTTTAAACCCGGCATTCCGACGAAAATCGAAACAACCATGGGCGCCCTGATCAGCCAAGAGCAAAAAGACAAGGTGTTGCGGTATATCGATATTGCTGAAAACGAAGACGGGGCGACCCTCGCCTATGGCGGGAACGTTCCCGACGATCCGGCGCTCGCTAACGGCTTCTATGTAGAACCGACGATTTTCACCGACGTCACGCCGCAGATGCGGATCGCCCAGGAAGAAGTGTTCGGCCCAGTCTTGTCCGTGCTGAAATGGCGCGATGAAGAGGCATTATTCGACGCTGTAAACGGCGTGACCTACGGCCTTACCGGATCGGTCTTTTCGACCAATCTCGCCAAAGCCCATTTGGCGGCCGAGCGAATCGAAGCCGGCTATATCTGGGTCAATGACGCAGGGCCGCATTATGTCGGCGTTCCTTTCGGCGGATATAAACAATCTGGATTGGGTCGCGAGGAGCATATCGACGAGCTGTTTTCCTTCACCGAAACGAAAAACATTCACATCACGCTCTAACCGTTGGCCGCGCGAACAGTCTTGAAAATCTTAAGCCGGAATCTGAGCTTATTCCGCCCTGCCGGGCCAACGATGACGCGGCGTCCAATTCAAGACGCGTTCAGCATGACTAATGTCGACAAGTCCGCGATATGGATCAACCTCATACGCACTGTCATCTCCGCGCCATGGAATATCCGGAGCATGTTCCATCAGCACATCTTTTGTCGGACGCCGATCTGCTATGTCGCTCGCGCAAATGAGCACGCGTTCAGACGTAATATTCGACGCAGTCACCGCTGCAACGGTCGCCGTCGCCACATCGCGCACGTCAAGATGCACGCCCATATGCC
>JAKSBY010000527.1 GCA_022360855.1 Sphingomonadales bacterium
CGTGCTCATGCCCATCGTTGCTTCCATGGGGGGCAATGCGGGCACGCAGACCATGGCGGTGGCGGTGCGCGCGCTCGCGACCAAAGAGCTGACGCAATCGAACGCCATGCGCGTGGTCAACAAGGAGGTCGCGGTCAGCCTGATCAACGGCGCGCTCCTGGCGATCATCATCGGCGTGGTCGCGGCGCTCTGGTTTTCCTCCAACGAGCTCGGCCTGATCATTGCTGTGGCCATGATCATCAACATGTTCGTTGCCGGGCTTTCCGGCATATTGGTGCCGATGAGCCTGGAGCGCGCCGGCATCGACCCGGCGGTCGCCTCCAGCGTCTTCGTCACCACGATTACCGATGTGGTGGGCTTTTTCGCCTTTCTCGGCCTCGCCGCCTGGCTGCTCTTGTAAAATATGGCGTTTGCCAATTGTTTAGCGTGTCTCGCTAGGGTCTTCGCCGCGATCCGCGCAAAACCGGGTTAGGATGTGACGCGTGAGCGGGCCTGCCAATATCTATCTGGTCGACGACGACCCCACGGTCGCCGCGCTGCATGCGCGCGCCATCCAGCGGCGCGGCTATGATGTGCTGTTCTTCGAAAGCGCCAAGGACGCCATCGCGGCGGTACGGTCGGGGGCTCCACAGTTGCTGATCTCTGACGTACAGATGCCGGAGATGGGGGGCTTCAGCCTGTGCGAGACGCTGGTCGCAGAGGAGCTGAAGTCGTTTCCGGTGATGTTCCTCACCGCCCATGACGATCTCGACGTGCTCAGGGCCGGCCTCAAGGCCGGCGGCGACGAATTCCTGATCAAGGGGACGCCTATCGAGACACTCCTGGAGCGGATGGTTTTCTGGCTCGCCTCGGGGTTTCGTGCGCTGCCCGCCGCACCCCGGAAAAAGGCGATCATCCTGGCCAATGAAGAGGCCGGTGACGAGGCGGCAAAGATCGCCGACCGGGTGGTTCTGGATCCGGCCATCTTGGATCGCATTGTTGCCGCCTTTGCCGCCGATGTGGAAGCCGCCGGCCAGGATTACGGCGAACGATTGGTCGAGCGGATCTACTTCCTCGGCCGCCTCGCGACCCATGTGATGGATGCCTGTAACGATATCGGCAGCGCTATCCGCTTCCCGGACTATCTGGTTTCGGCCGCCAATCGTGTCGGCGTCGATTGGGCACGCGACCTGCCGGTGCTGCTGGCCCGTTACGACACGCTCGCCACCGATCCCCGCTTTCTGGCCGCGGCGTCCGAAGGCCTGCTCAAGGTCGGCTAACCGACCGGCAGATTGTCCAAGAGCCGGGTTTCGCCGAGCCGGGCCACGGCCAAAAGGCGGGTGGGCTGGTTCAGGGTTGCGACCGGCTCGAGCGAGTCCGCGTCACGGAACTCCAGATAGTCGACATGATCGAAGCCAGCCGCCAGGAGGGTGGCGGCCCCTTCCGCCTCCAGACCGGCCAGGGCCTCGCCGGCTTCGGCCCGGGCAGCAAGGTCGATCAGCGTCTCATACAGCTTCGGCGCGATCTGCCGCTCTTCGGCTGAGAGGTAGGCATTGCGGGAGGACAGCGCCAGGCCGTCCGCCTCGCGAACGATCGGCCCCGGCACGATCTCGACGGGCAGGTCGAGATCGGCAACGAGCCGGCTAAGCACGGCAAGTTGCTGATAGTCTTTTTCGCCAAAAAGCGCGGCATCGGGCTGGCACTGGATCAAGAGCTTGGCGACGACCGTGGCGACACCGATGAAATGCCCCTGCCGATGTGCCCCCTCCAGCGAATCGGTGAGACCCGCCACGCTCACGGTGGTGGCAAACCCCTGCGGATACATTTCTTCGGCGCTGGGCGCATAAACCAAGTCCGTGCCTTGGCCGGCCAATTGGGCGACGTCGCTGTCCAAATCTCGGGGATAGCGCTCGAGATCCGCGTCGGAGTCAAACTGCTTGGGATTGAGGAAGATCGAGACTACGACCCGATCGGTCCGTTTGCGCAGGATATCGATCAGGCTGAGATGCCCGGCATGCAGCGCCCCCATGGTCGGAACCAGGCCGATGGTCAGCCCTTGCGCCCGCCAATCGCCGAGGCGGTCGCGTAGGTCAGTGAGATCCCGGACGACGATCAACGGACCGCGAGCCGGGCGTTGTCGAGGCGGTCGAGCCGGTTGCCGGTGATAATCGCCTGCAAATCGTCGACATAGGCCTCGCGGCGCTCGGAATACTGCGCCAGGGCGGCCGTCAGGTCGAGGCCGGAAACGGTCCCGCCGGCGGCCGCCGCGTTGGCCCGGCGCCGCCTGAGATCGGCATAGGCCGGGTGGCGGTTGAGGTTGTTCATATAGGCGACCACCGACTGGATGAGATAGTCGAAGGAGCGGATCTTGTGCGTGGCGCCCTCGGCACGCTTCAAAGGAACGATCCCTTCGCCGTCGCCCCACAGCCACTGGCCGTAGATGGCGCGGCCCTCGGCGGCGAACCGCGACGTGCCCCAGCCGCTTTCGATGGCGGCCTGTGCGATCGCCAAAGATGGCGGTACGGGCTGCATCCGGTGTTCCAGCGCCGCCCAGCCGATGTCTTCCGGCGCGCCGTTGGGCTTGATCCGGTAACGCGCCGCGAGCCGGAGCAGCCAGGCTTCCTCGAATCGGTCGAACGCCGCGCCGGAATCGCGTTTCGCCTTGAGCCTCGAAAGCCGCGCCCGGTCTTCGCCGATAAGCTCGTTGCTCCTCAGGATCAGGGGCAAGACCGTTCGGATGAAGAGGGCCTTTCGTGTCTCGGCGCGCTCGACCTCGCCGAGCGCCGGGGGCAGCGATGCGAGAAAGCTCCGGGGGACGGCATAGCCGTTGCCGACCGCCTGCAAATCATAGCCGAGCTGGGCTTCGACCCTGGGCAGGGCTTGCGCCGGCGGGCGGTGGCGCGAAAAGACGATGGGTTCGGCCAACCAGACCTGCTCACGCGCGGCCCGCGTTTGCAGCATCGCCAAGCCCGTCGTGGCGACGGCAAGGACCACCAGGGCCGAAAGGGCGAGTGTGCCCGTTAGACGGTCGGATCGCATAGGCCTCTCCTCCCTCGGCAGGCCTATAGCAGGTGGCGTAACGGTTGCCAATGCGCCGTCAAATGGCCATTTTGAGGGCATGGCGAGAAACCGCAAGACACCGGTGAAGGGAGATCCTGCCGCGCGCGACGAGGCCGAGGCCCGCAGTGCCGTGGATGCCTTTGTTGCCAAAGTCGCAGCCATGCCGAATGTGCGGCCGGCGGCGGAACGCGGCCGGTTGCTCTTCGCCATGGACGCCACCATGAGCCGGCAGCCGACCTGGGACCGCGCGTGCCAGCTCCAGGGCGAGATGTTCCTGGCGACCCGCGATATCGGCGGGCTCGACGTGCAGCTCGTCTTCTTCCGCGGCTTCGGCGAGCTCAAGAAGAGCCCGTGGGTGTCCGACGCCGGCGCGCTTTTGCGGCTGATGTCCAGCGTCAGCTGCCGCGGCGGTTATACGCAGATCGAGCGCGTTCTTGAGCTCGCACTCAGAGAAACCGCCGAGCGCAAGGTCGACGCCGTCGTCTATGTCGGCGACTGCTGCGAGGAAGAGGCCGACCGGCTCTGCCATCTGGCGGGCCAGCTCGGCGTGCTCGGCGTGCCGATCTTCCTGTTCCACGAGGGCGGCGATCCGATCGCGGCCATGGCGTTTCGGGAGATAGCGCGGCTTTCCGGCGGCGCCTATGCGCCTTTCGACGCCGGCAGCGCGGACCAGCTCAAGGACCTGCTCAGGGCCGTGGCCGTCTACGCGGCAGGCGGTCGGTCGGCGCTGGAGCGGATCACCGGCGCGTCCGCCCGATCGGCGCGGCTGCTGCTTGAGCAGATACGGTAGGGTAGCGCCTGGTCATGGTTTCGTTTGTCCTCGGTCTCATTGTGCTCGTTGGCGTGATCGTCTGGCTGAAGTGGCTGGCCAATGCTGAGCCCGCGGCGGTGAAACGTTCCGTATTCTACGCCTCGGCATTGTTGCTCTTGCTGGCAACCTTGCTCCTGATCGGTACCGGCAAGCTCCCTGCCGCCTTCGGCACCGCCACATTGGCCTTTGTCGTCTACCAGCGCTACCGCCAGCTCAAGGGCCTGTGGAATATCTACTCGTCATGGTCGGGCAGGGGCGCCGGACCCACGGGCGGCGGCACCGGTCAGGCCTCCGTGGTCGAGACCGAGTGGCTGCGCATGACGCTGAACCACGATACCGGCGAATTGGCCGGCGAGGTGCTGAAGGGCGGCTTTGTGGGCCGCGCGCTGAGCGAGCTGGGCGAGGCGGAACTCGCCGCGCTGTATCAGGAGCTCCGGGACGCCGATGGCGAGAGCGCTCGACTGCTCGAAGCCTATCTCGACCGGGTCATGGGCGGTGAATCGCGGACGGGCGCCGGGAGCGGCGAATCCGGGCCGGCGACGGGTGCGCCGCCGCAAATGACGGAAGAGGAGGCGCTCGGCATCCTGGGTCTTTCGAAGGGCGTGGATGCGGCCACCATCCGCGATGCCCATAAGCGGCTGATCAAGAAGCTGCACCCCGATCTCGGCGGCAGCGATTACCTGGCGGCCAAGATCAACGAGGCCAAGGAGTTTCTGCTGCGGCGAAGGGGCGAGGGCTAGGCTGCCCGCTCGCGGTTCGACAAGCTCACCACGAACGGAATTGGGCTCCGTTCGCCCTGAGCCCTTGTCCTCCTTCGCCTTGGCGAAGGAGGATGTCGAAGGGCGGGGCCCCGGCGTTCCAGGAACTTTTTCCCTGTAACTCTTCAACAATATTTCTTATGTAGACCCGCATTCCATGGGGTCGCGCTTTTCGCTCACCATTTAATCCGAGAGATTACCAGCCCGTGCCGAAAAAAGTCAGAAAGGCGGTCTTTCCCGTTGGCGGGATGGGCACGCGATTTCTTCCCGCCACCAAGGCGCTGCCAAAAGAGATGCTGCCGATCGTCGATCAGCCGCTTATCCAATACGCGGTCGACGAGGCCCGCGCCGCCGGCATCGAGGAATTCATCTTCGTCACCGGCCGCGGCAAATCAGCCATCGAGGACCATTTCGACCATTCCTACGAGCTCAACGACCTGCTTTCCGCCCGCGGCAAGACCGATGTGGTCGACTCGCTGACCTCGTCCATTCTCCAGGCAGGCCAGGTCTCCTATACCCGCCAGCAGGAGCCCTTGGGCCTCGGCCACGCGGTCTGGTGCGCCCGCCATCTGGTCGGCGACGAACCGTTTGCAATTCTCCTGGCGGACGATTTCGTGCGCGCCGAAACGCCCTGCCTCGGGCAGATGATCGACGCCTTCGAGGCCACCGGCGGCAATGTGGTGGCGGTCATGGACGTGCCCAAAGAGCAGACCAATCGCTACGGCATCCTTGACCCCGGCGAAGAGGACGGCCGGTTGGTCGAGATCAAGGGGCTGGTCGAGAAGCCCGAACCGGCCGCCGCGCCGTCAACGCTCTCGATTATCGGACGCTACATCCTGATGCCGGACGTATTCACCCACCTGGGCCGCAAGGAACGCGGCGCCGGCGGCGAAATCCAGCTCACCGACGCCATGGCGAAAATGATCGGACAAATGCCGTTCCACGGCTTCAGGTTCGACGGCGTGCGCTACGATTGCGGCGACAAGCTCGGCTTTCTCGATGCGACGCTCGCGGTGGCGCTCGACCGGCCGGACCTTGCGGACGGGCTGCGCGGGCTGATGCAGGCGTATCAGGACTAGCGCGAAGACAGGCGATAGGGAGCGGTCTATGCGGGTTACAATGGTCGGGACGGGCTATGTCGGCTTGGTCTCAGGCGCGTGTTTTTCCGAGTTCGGCCATACCGTAACCTGTGTCGACAAGGATGCGGGCAAGATCGATCGCCTCAATCAGGGCGAAATCCCGATCTACGAGCCAGGGCTGGACGATCTGGTCGCGCGCAATGTACGCCACGGTCGGCTTGCCTTCGGGACCGATCTGCCGGGCGCGGTGGCGGAAAGCGAAGCGGTGTTTATCGCTGTCGGAACGCCATCCCGCCGCGGCGACGGCCATGCGGATCTCTCCTATGTTTATGCGGCGGTCGAAGAGGCGGCGGCCGCGCTGAACGGCTATACGGTCGTGGTCACCAAATCCACCGTGCCGGTCGGCACCGGCCGCGAAGTGGAGCGGCGTATCCGCGCCGTCCGGCCCGATGCGGATTTCGACGTTGCCTCAAATCCGGAATTCCTGCGCGAAGGCTCGGCGATCGAAGACTTCCTGCGCCCCAACCGCGTGGTTGTCGGCGCCGAAAGCGACCGCTCGCGCGACATGATGCGCGAGCTCTACCGGCCGCTCTACCTGATGGAAACCCCTGTCCTCATCACCCAGCTCGAGACCGCGGAATTCATCAAATACGCTTCCAATGCGTTCCTGGCGACCAAGATCAGCTTCATCAACGAAATGGCGGATCTCTGCGAAAAAGTCGGCGCGAATGTCCAGGACGTGGCGCGCGGGATGGGGCTCGACAACCGGATCGGGTCGAAATTCCTGCATGCCGGCCCGGGCTACGGCGGCAGCTGCTTTCCGAAAGACACGCTGGCGCTGCTCAGGATCGGCGAGGAGAACGAACTGCCGCTCAAGATCGTCGGCGCCGTCGTTGACGTGAACCGCGAGCGCAAGCTGGCCATGGCGGACCGGGTAATCTCTGCCTGCGGTGGCAGCGTCGACGGCCTGACCATCGCCATGCTCGGCCTCACCTTCAAGCCCAACACCGACGACATGCGCGAAAGCCCGGCGCTCGACATCGTCCCGGCGTTGCAAAAGGCGGGGGCAACGGTCCGGGCCTATGACCCCGAAGGCCGGAGCGAGGCGGAGAAACTGCTGGACGGCGTCGAATTTGCCGAAGACCCCTACGCAGCGGCGGAGGGCGCCGATGCGCTGGTCATCGTCACCGAATGGAACCAGTTCCGTGCGCTCGATCTGACGCGAATCCGCGGTCTTCTAAAGTCACCCAAGTTTGTCGACTTGCGGAACATCTATCCGCCGGACGAGATGGCCGAGCTCGGATTCGACTATGTGAGCATTGGCCGCCCCGCGCCGCGGACGAGCGGCAAAAAGGCGAAATGACCGCGCACCGCTTTCACCCGACGATCCTGCGCGAATACGATATTCGCGGCATTGTCGGGGAGACGTTGGGCGAGGCGGACGCGCTGGCGCTGGGTCGCGCCTTCGGCAGCATGGTCGGGCGCGAGGGCGGCCAAAAGGTCTGTGTCGCCTATGACGGACGGCTGTCCTCTCCGGGGCTGGAGGCTGCTTTGGTTGACGGCCTTTCTTCCGCGGGCATGTCGGTCGAGCGCCTCGGCCTGGGGCCGACCCCGATGCTTTACTACGGCGTCTTCGACCGCGATGCCGACGGCGGGATCATGGTCACCGGGTCCCATAACCCGCCCGACTATAACGGCTTCAAGATGATGCTCGGCAAGGAGGCCTGTTTCGGCGAGGCGATCCAGGCGCTCGGGAGAATCGCGGAGGCCGGCGATTATCTTTCGGCACCGGGCCAGGCCTCCATCGTCGACATCAAAGACCGCTACGTGGACCGGATTCTGGCGGATTTCGACGGCGGCCCTCTCAACGTCGCCTGGGACCCGGGCAATGGCGCGGCCGGAGAAATCGTCAGCCGTGTGGTCGCGCGGCTCCCCGGCCGTCACATCCTGCTCAATGCGGAGATTGACGGCACCTTCCCGGCGCATCATCCGGACCCGACCGTGGAAGCGAATCTGGAGCAGCTCAAGCAGGCAGTTGCCACTCATGACCTGGACCTCGGCATCGGGTTCGACGGCGACGGCGATCGCATAGGCGCCATCGACAACCGTGGTCGCGTCGTCTGGGGCGACCAGCTATTGGCGATCCTGGCCCGCCAGGTGCTCGAGGAAGTCCCCGGCGCGCCGATCATCGCCGATGTCAAAGCCAGCCAGGGGCTGTTCGACCGCATCGCCGAGCTCGGCGGCGAGCCCGTCATGTGGAAAACCGGTCACTCCCTGATCAAATCGAAAATGCTCGATATGAAGGCGCCGCTCGCCGGCGAGATGAGCGGCCATATCTTCTTCAAGCACCGCTATTACGGCTTCGACGATGCTATCTATGCGGCGATCCGGCTGCTCCTGGCGGTGACTCGGCAAGGTGACGATCTCGCGGCATTGCGGGACGATTTACCGCATGTGGTCAATACCCCGGAGCTCCGCTTCGATTGCCCGGAAGTGCGCAAATTTGTCGTCGTCGAGGAAGTCGTAGCGCGGCTCCGAGCGTCGGACGCCGACTTCACCGATGTCGATGGCGCCCGGGTGCAGACCGAAGACGGCTGGTGGCTGTTACGTGCGTCGAACACGCAGGCTGTGCTGGTCGCCCGCTGCGAGGCCCGCGACGAGGCCGGGCTCAGCCGCCTCAAGGAGTCACTCGTCGCCGAGCTCAAGGCGAGCGGCATCAAACCGCCGGACGGTCTCTAAAGCGCCTCGCGTTCAGGCAGGTTTGCTATTTCGGTGACAGGTACCTTTTTATTTTCCGTTTGAAAACAATAGCCTAGAAAAACAAACCTTGAAAAAGGTACCTGTCACCGAAATAGCTGTCACCGAAATAGGCCCCTCCACCGCTGTTGAGATGGGTAGTATGCGCTGTTGGCCGTCATAATGCTGCAGCGCAAAAAAAATTGATTGACTTTCTCGCAAGCGCACATAGATTAACCAACCATGTTGCACTGCAACAAAAGTGAGTTGCGAATTTTCGGTGCAGAGTAGGCACCGCGTTTTAACCTGAACACTTAAACCATTCGAAAGATTGGGAGCTAGTAATGGCCACCACCAAAACCACCATCGGCAAGGCCGCTCCGGCGCGCGCCGCCAAGCCGAAAGTCACCAAAGCTGCGAAGGCCAAGCCGGCAGCAGCCAAGACCGCTACCAAGCCCGCGGCGGTCGCTCAGCCGACCGTTACCAAGTCGGCCGAGGCCACCGTTGCCAGCGCCAAGGTCGCTGCCGCGGACGCGGTGAAGACCGTCGAGATTGCCGCCAAGCAAGTCACCGAAGGCGCGCAGAAGGGCTTCGACAAGACCGTCGAGTTCACCAAGCGCCAGGTCGAGGGCGTCGTGAAGGGCATCGACGAAGTCGTCGTCTTCAACCGCGACAACGTCGAGGCCGCCGTTGCCTCCTCGAGTGCCGCGGCCAAGGGTCTCGAGACCCTGAACGCCGAGGTCACGTCCTACGCCCGTAAGTCGTTCGAGGACGGCGTCGCCGTCGTCAAGGCGCTGTCGGGCGCCAAGAGCGCGAAGGAGTGGTTCGACATTCAGTCCTCTTTCGTGAAGACCGGCTATGAGGGCTTCATCAGCGAATCCACCAAGGTCAACGAAATGGCCTTCCGGGTCGCCAACGATGTGTTCGCGCCGATCAGCGCGCGCGTCTCGGACTCGTTGGAGCGTATCTCCAAATAGTCCGCGATACAGTTTTTGGAAAGGGCTCGGCGTCTCGGCGCCGGGCCCTTTCTTTTGTGTTAAGGCTTTGTCAGAAAGGCTTTGATAACCTTTGCCCATTGGCATTTTGCCATGCAAATGCCATATGACATGGTTATTCAATTATTGAGCGAAGAACCTGGTACGGTAAGGCGGCGGGCGATGATTCCCGAGTATATGGCGACTCATCAGGATAACGACGAAGACGGCGGGCAGGACGCCGCGACCGGCGTTATCACAAAGACCAAGCCGAAGACCAAAAAGCCGTCGATGTACAAGGTCTTGATGATGAACGACGACTACACGCCGATGGAGTTCGTCGTTTACGTCCTGCAGCGGTTTTTCCGCATGTCCGTCGAGGAAGCGACCACGGTCATGCTGCATGTTCACCACAGGGGTGTCGGCGTTTGCGGTGTCTTTACCTACGAGGTGGCCGAGACTAAGGTCGCTCAGGTGATCGATTTTGCCCGCAAACACGAGCACCCGTTGCAATGTACGCTTGAAAAGGACTGACGGGCATAGAAGTATGGAGACGCGAGGGGACGCGCGGTTGCTGAAGCGGCTGGGGGGACAGAAACAGAGAGACCAGAGACGTGCCTAGCTTTTCGCCGCATTTAGAACAGACGCTGCACCGCGCCTTGGCCGACGCCAACGGCCGGTCCCACGAATACGCCACTTTGGAGCACTTGCTGCTCGGCCTGATCGACGATCGCGACGCGCGGGCCGTGCTCAAGGCCTGCAATGTGGATCTTGAGCTCCTGCAGGCCAATCTCAACGATTATCTCGAAAACGAGCTGGAAAGCCTGAAGGTCGATGACGAAGACATCGAGGCGACCCCGACCGCCGGGTTCCAGCGCGTCGTTCAGCGCGCCATCCTGCATGTGCAAAGCTCCGGCCGCGAGGAGATGACCGGCGCCAATGTCTTGGTCGCGCTGTTCTCCGAACGCGAGAGTCACGCGGTCTATTTCCTGCAGCAGCAGGATATGACGCGGCTGGATGCGGTCAGTTATATCAGTCACGGAATCGCCAAGTCGCCGGGCCAGTCGGAGCGACGCAGCGTCCGCGGCTCGGACGATGAGGGCGAACGCGAAGCCGGCCCCGGCAAGAAAGCCGATACGGCGCTCGATGCCTATTGCGTCGATCTCAACCAGAAGGCCCGCGATGGCGGTATCGATCCCCTGATCGGCCGTGAGCCCGAGATCGAACGGACGATCCAGATCCTCTGTCGGCGCTCAAAGAACAACCCGCTCTACGTCGGCGATCCCGGCGTCGGGAAAACCGCCCTGGCCGAGGGTCTGGCGCGCAAGATCGTCGAAGACGATGTGCCGGACGTCCTGCTCGATGCCACGATCTTCGCGCTCGATATGGGCGCGCTTTTGGCCGGCACGCGCTACCGCGGCGATTTCGAGGAACGCCTCAAGGCGGTCGTCAAGGAGCTGGAGGAGCATGACGGCGCCATCCTGTTCATCGACGAGATCCATACCGTGATCGGCGCCGGTGCCACTTCGGGCGGCGCCATGGACGCGTCCAACCTGCTCAAGCCGGCGCTCGCCTCGGGCAAGATCCGCTGCATCGGCTCCACCACCTATAAGGAGTTCCGGGGGCATTTCGAAAAGGACCGGGCGCTCTTGCGGCGGTTCCAGAAGATCGACGTGAACGAACCGTCGATCGCGGATTCGATCAAGATCATGACCGGGCTCAAGCCCTATTTCGAGAAGCACCACCACGTGCGCTACACCCACGAGGCGATCAAGGCCGCCGTCGATCTTTCGGCCAAGCATATCAACGATCGCAAGCTGCCGGACAAGGCGATCGACGTGATCGACGAGGTCGGCGCGGCGCAGATGCTGGTGCCCGAATCCCGCCGCAAGAAGATGATCGGCGTCAAGGACGTCGAAGCTATTGTCGCCAAGATCGCCCGCATCCCGCCGAAATCGGTGTCGCGCGACGATGCCCGGGTGATGAAAAACCTGGAGAAAGACCTCAAGCGGGTCGTCTTTGGCCAGGATCGTCCCATCGGTGCTCTGGCTTCGGCCATCAAGCTTTCCCGTGCCGGCCTGCGTGAGCCGGACAAGCCCATCGGCTGCTATCTCTTCTCAGGCCCCACCGGTGTTGGCAAGACCGAGGTCTGCAAGCAGCTCGCGAATCTGATGGGTGTTGAGCTCCTGCGCTTCGACATGAGCGAATATATGGAGCGCCATACGGTGTCGCGGCTGATCGGCGCGCCGCCGGGTTATGTCGGCTTCGATCAGGGCGGGCTCCTGACCGATGCAGTGGACCAGAATCCGCATGCCGTGCTGCTCCTGGACGAGATCGAAAAGGCGCATCCGGACCTGTTCAACATCCTGTTGCAGGTCATGGATAACGGCGTCCTGACCGATCACAACGGCAAGAAGATCGACTTCAGGAATGTGATTCTGGTGATGACCACCAATGCCGGTGCCCAGGAGATGGCCAAGCAGGCGATCGGCTTCGGCCGCGATGTCAAGGAGGGCGAGGACGAGGAGGCGATCAAGCGGCTTTTCACGCCCGAGTTCCGCAACCGCCTCGATGCCACGATCGCGTTCGATTATCTGGATACCGATACGGTCACCCGCGTGGTCGAGAAGTTCATCCTCGAACTGGAATTGCAGCTCGCGGACCGCAACGTGCATATCTCGCTGGATGAGGATGCCAAGCGCTGGCTCGCGGAGAAGGGCTACGACAAGACCTTCGGCGCCCGCCCGTTGGCGCGGCTGATCCAGGAAAAGATCAAGAAGGGCTTGGCCGACGAGCTCCTGTTCGGCCAATTGGTGCGCGGCGGCGAAGTCACCGTCCACATCAAGGACGGCGACCCGGACTTCGAGATCGTCCCGGCGGCGCCCAAGTCTTCGAAGGCGAAGAAGCCGCGGCAGAGAAAAGAGCCGGTCAAGTAGCCGCCGTCACCACAGGATGGGCACGTCGTAGCGGCGGATATTGCGGTCGTTGGTGACAAGGGTCAGCCCTTCGTCTAACGCTTGTGCGATCAGCATGCGGTCAAACGGATCGCGGTGCAGGAGGGGGAGCTCGGTGTAGCGCCGGTGGCTGCTGAAGGAAAGGTTGAGACGTCGGTATCTTGAAGTCTCGATGATTCGGTCGAGAGACTTATCTAAATGGAGCTTCCCCACGGTTATCTTGATCGCGATTTCCCAAGCGGTAATCGCGCTGATATAGGCGTTGGTTTCCGCATTTTCGACAGCTTCTGCGACTTTCGCCGGCAATCGCGGGTCGTCTTCGAACACCCAGATGAGCACATGGGTATCAAGAAGGAGGTTCAATCGGACCATCCTCCCACAAGGCGAGTTCCTCGCCGGACAGCGGCTCGGTGAAGTCGTCAGCCATCCAGCTCGAGCCCTTGAACAGGCCCAGCCGGCGTACTGCTGGCTTGTTCTCGTTCACCGCGGTGAGCTTGACCATGGGCTTGCCGGCCTTGGCGATGATCACCTCCTCGCCGCGGCAGGCTGCCTCCACCAGCTTGGAAAGCTGGGTCTTGGCTTCGTGCATGTTGACTTGCTTAGTCATGCCGGACTCAAATCTCAAATTAGCTTAGCTAAGTTAGCTTAGCTAATTCTATCCGCCCCGTCAAGACGCGCCGCTTTTAAAAGGCGCGTAGGTGCCCAGGATCTCCATGGCGCGGTCGACGTCGCGCTTCTCCATTTCGAGATAGTCGTCGATGGCGTGGCGAAAGCCGGGATCGGCGATCCAGTGCGCCGAGTAGGTCTTGGCCGGCACATAGCCGCGGGCGAGTTTATGCTCGCCCTGGGCGCCGGCCTCGACCCGTGCGAGGCCGTGTTCGATGGCGTAATCGATGGCGCGGTAGTAGCAGAGCTCGAAATGCAGAAACGGGTGGTGCTCCGCACAGCCCCAATGGCGGCCGTAGATAATGTCTCGGCCCAGGAGATTGAGGGCGCCGGCGATGTAACGCCCGCCACGCTTGGCCATGATCAGGACGATGCGCCCGGCCAGGCTCTCCCCGATCATCGAAAAGAAGGCACGGGTCAG
>JAKSBY010000100.1 GCA_022360855.1 Sphingomonadales bacterium
ACTCCCCGATGCGTTGCTTTCTAAGGGATTGCCGTTAGGCTTGGCAATGCCAATCATCTCCAGCCAAGGCCCCCGACGATGGCAAAGAAACATTACCCCTTGCCTAAGCGCTTCAGCGCCGCCCTTTCCGAAGCCGCCTATGCCCGGCTAAGGGCACTCAATGCCGAATACGGGCTCAGCAACAACTATCTCCTGACCGTGCTCCTGGAGAATCTTGACGACTTCGCCGACGCCGAGGCGCTGGGCGCCGCTTTTGATAAGTTTATCGTGGATCACTGCGGACCGGCCGGCCCGAAGACATCACGTCGGGTATGACAACACGCATGCGTGCGATGGTGCTGACCGGACGGCGACGGCCGCTTGAGCTCAAGGATGTGGAGTGCCCGGCGCCGGGGCCCGGTCAGCTCTTGATCCGTGTGTCCACCTGCGCCGTTTGCCGGACCGATCTTCACGTCGTCGACGGCGACCTTGCCGGGCCCAAACTGCCGCTCATTCCGGGTCATGAGGCCATCGGACAAGTGGCCGGGCTGGGGGCTGGCGTCACCGGAATTGAGGCCGGCGCGCGGGTCGGCGTGCCGTGGCTCGGCTGGACCTGCGGCACCTGCCACTATTGCCGGTCCGGGCGGGAGAATCTCTGCGATTCAGCGCGCTTCACCGGCTATACGCTCGATGGCGGGTTCGCCGACTACATGGTTGCCGACCACCGCTACTGCTTCCCGATCCCTGACTCCTACTCGGACATCGACGCCGCGCCCCTGATGTGCGCCGGGCTGATCGGCCACCGCGCCTACCGCATGGCCGGCGATGCGCGGCGCATCGGGCTCTACGGCTTCGGCGCGGCGGCGCATATCATCGCCCAGGTGGCGGTCCATGACGGGCGGGAAATCTACGCCTTCACCAAACCCGCCGACGACAAAGCGCAGAGCTTTGCGCGGGACCTCGGCGCCGTCTGGTCTGGCGGTTCGGACGAGCCGCCGCCCGAGAGGCTGGATGCGGCAATCGTCTTCGCGCCGGTCGGGGCCCTGGTGCCGGAAGCGCTCAGGCAGGTCGAGAAGGGCGGTACCGTGATTTGCGCCGGTATCCATATGAGCGACATCCCGGGCTTTCCTTACAAGGACCTGTGGGAGGAGCGCGTCGTCCGCTCGGTCGCCAATCTGACCCGCGCCGACGGCGAGGCGTTTCTCGAGATTGCCCCCA
>JAKSBY010000135.1 GCA_022360855.1 Sphingomonadales bacterium
CGCCTCGTGGCCCTATCTGATTCTGTTTCTGACTCTTGTCGCGGTGATGGTGACATCGGCGGTGCTCAACAACACGCCCGTGGTCGTGATCTTCATCCCGATCCTGAGCGCGCTTGCCGAACGGCTCGGCTCGCCGACGTCAGCCGTCATGATCCCGCTGAGCTTTGCCGCCATCCTCGGCGGCAACCTGACCCTGATCGGCTCGAGCACCAACCTGTTGGTCGCCGGCACGCTGGAGGCCGCAAACGGGACGAAGCTGGGCTTTTTCGACTTCACGGTCCCCGGCGCCGTGCTCGCATCGGTCGGCTTGTTCTACGTGTTTTTCCTGGCGCCCAGGCTGCTGCCCGACCGCGCCGGCATGGCCCGCAACCTGGTCGGCTCCGGCGGCAAGCAGTTCGTGATCCAGGTCGATGTCGCGCCCGGTTCGAGGCTCGATGGCCAGCGCTCCGTCGCCGGCATGTTTCCGGGCCTGCCCGACTTGACCATCAGCATGATCCAGCGCGGCGAGAACGCCATGCTGCCACCCTATGACGACATCACCTTGAAGCCCGGCGACGTGGTGGTCGGCGCCGCGACACGACGGGCCTTAGAAGAGGTGCTGGCCGGTTCGCCGCAGCTCATCGAAGGAGCGCTGACCGAGGCGCGCGAGGATGGGGCGCCGGCGACCGACGAGGGCCATATGCTGGCCGAAGCGATCATCGCGCCGGCCTCGCGCATGGACGGGCGCACGCTCAAGCAGGTCGGCTTCCATGCGCAGACCGGCTGCGTCGTGCTCGGCATCCAGCGCCGCTCCCGCATGATCCGCGCGACCATGAACGATATCCGCCTGGAAGCCGGGGATGTTCTGCTTGTGATCGGCGAACGCGACGACGTATTGGGCCTCAGGGCCAACTCGGACGTTCTGCTGCTGGAGTGGTCGGCCGCCGAATTCCAAATTGCCGACAACAGCACCCGGGCACTGGTTCTTTTTGCCGGTGTTGTCGCGCTCGCTGCCTCCGGTATCGTGCCGATCGTCATCGCCGCGCTCGCCGGCGCGACGGCGATGGTTGCCGCCGGCTGCCTCAATGTGCGCCAGGCGGCGCGTGCCGTTGACCGGCGTGTGGTCATGATGGTGGGCGCGGCGCTCGCCATGGGCGTCAGCCTCAACATGACCGGCGGCGCCGCCTATCTGGCGCACGGCCTGACGGTGCTGCTGGAAGGCGCGCCCGTGCCGGTCGTCCTTTCCGGGTTTTTCCTGCTCGTCGCGCTGCTCACGAATATCCTGTCGAACAACGCCACGGCGGTTCTGTTCACGCCCATCGCGATTTCCGTGGCAACCGAGCTCGGCACCGACCCGATGATCTTCGTGGTCGCCGTGATCTTCGCCGCGAACTGTTCCTTCGCCACGCCCATGGGCTATCAGACTAACCTTCTGGTAATGGGTCCCGGGCATTATAGATTCAGTGACTTTTTGCGGGCCGGGGGACCGCTGATTGTCTTGATTTGGGCGACCTACACCATATTTGCGCCAATTTACTATGGCCTATAACGCCCGAACGAAGACTTGGTAGAGAGAACCTCGTGACCGATCAGTCGCTTCAGTTTCCGAGATTTTACGTGACCGCGCCGTCGCCGTGCCCGTATCTGGAGGGCAAGGAAGAGCGCAAGGTGTTTACCGAGCTGACCGGCGACGATTCCGAGCAGCTCTACGAGGCACTGTCGCGGGTCGGCTTCCGCCGCAGCCAGTCGGTCGCCTACCGGCCCGCCTGCGAAGGCTGCAATGCCTGTATTTCCGTCCGCGTCGTCGCTGACGAATTCAGCCCGACCCGCACCATGCGCCGGATCGAGCGGGTCAACAAAGGCCTGGTTTCGGTGGCGATCGATCCCTGGGTCACGCAGGAGCAGTTCGATCTTCTGAAGCGCTACCTGTCGCAACGCCATGCGGACGGCGGCATGGCGACCATGGACATCTACGAATACGCGGAGATGGTGGAGAACAGCCCGGTCACCACGCGCATCATCGAGTATCGCGAAACCAGCCGCGACCCGACGTCGACCCGCCCTGGCCGCTTGATCGCCGCCGCGCTGACCGACCTGATGTCCGACGGGCTGTCGATGATCTACAGCTTCTTC
>JAKSBY010000153.1 GCA_022360855.1 Sphingomonadales bacterium
CGGAACTGGCGGGCCTGCTTGGCCAAAAGGGCGACATTCTCATGCGCCGTGAGCGCGACCAGGCTGAAGCGATCCGGCGCGCGTGCGATGAGATCGAGCGTGTTGCACCCGACCGAGCCGGTCGAGCCGAGGATTGTGACCGAACGGGGCGCGGTCCCGGGCTGGATCTTCGGAGCCGCCATTACGCCACCCCCCATTGCGGATTGAACAGGATGGCCAGGCCGACGCTGGCGGCGACGAGGACGATCCCGTCAACACGGTCCAGCAACCCACCATGGCCGGGGATCAAATGGCTGGAGTCCTTGGCGCCGAAGCGGCGCTTGATGCCGCTCTCGAGGAGATCGCTGGTCTGCTCGACGATCGCCAGACCACCGCTGAGGGCCGCCAGCATGGCCGCCTCGCCAAAGTCCAGGGCAAGCGAAACGACTGCACCGCCGAGCGCCGCCAGCGCCATGCCGCCGAAAAGCCCGGCCCAGGTCTTTTTCGGGCTCAGCCTGGGCGCCAGTTTGGGGCCGCCGATGCCCTTGCCGGCGAAATAGCCGCCGATATCGGTCAGCCAGACGACCAGCAGCAGCCACAGGATCACCACCAGCCCGTGTTCGAGATCGCGCATCCAGGCGGCCAGGGTCAGAGGCAGCCAAACATAGACCAGACCGAGCCCGACCCACACCAAGGCCCTCCGACCGAAGATCAGGCCCACCGCCAACGGCAGGCCGGTGAGAACCGCGACGACCGCCAGGGCGGATTCGATCGTGAGGCCGTATGGCAGGGTGAAGATCATCGCGGCGGGCACCAAATGCAGCGCAGCCGTCCAGCCCGGGATCTGCACCAACCCGGTCCATTCGATGGCCATGATCACGCCGCAGGCGGCGATAAGGATCGTGAAATAGGGATAGCCGGCCCAGAGCGCACCCAAAACGATGGGCAGCAGCACCAGAGCCGACAGGACCCTGACCAAAAGCCGGCCGCCTTGCGGCGCGGGCTGCGCCTCCTCCAAGGTCACGTTCGGGCCCCGAAACGGCGCTCCCGCGCCTGATATTCCTGGATCGCCCCGGCCAGCGAGGATTCGTCGAAATCCGGCCACAACACGTCAAGAAAGATCAGCTCGGCATAAGCCGACTGCCAGAGCAGGAAGTTGGACAATCGCTTTTCGCCGGAGGTGCGGATCACCAGATCCGGGTCGGGAATCTCTTCGGTGTAAAGGCGCTGTGAGAACAGGTCCTCGGTAATGTCGTCGGGGTCGACGAGGCCGGCCTTCACGTCCCGCGCGATATCGCGGGCGGCGCGAACGATCTCCGCGTGGCTTCCATAGTTCAGCGCGATGATAAGGGTCAGCTTGGCATTCGCGCCCGTTTTGATCTCGGCCTCTTCAATCAGCCGCCTGATGTCGTCCGACAGCCGCGAGCGGTCCCCGATGAAGCGCACGCGCACGCCATTTTCATCGAGCTCCTGAAGTTCCTGGCGGATATAGAGCCTGAGCAGGCCCATCAGGTCGTCCACCTCCTCGGGCGGGCGCTTCCAGTTTTCCGAAGAGAAGGCATAGAGGGTGAGGAATTTCACGCCCTGGCTGACGCAGCCCATGACCGCCTTGCGGACCGCCTCGGCACCCCGCCGGTGACCGGCGGCGCGGGGCAGCATCCGCCGCTTCGCCCAACGGCCGTTGCCATCCATGATGATGGCGATATGGCCCGGTACGCGGCCTGGCTCGGTCTGGTTCTGGGCAGGCAGCATGTCTGAAAGCGCAGGCGTCAAACCTGCATGATCTCCTCTTCCTTCTGGGCCAGCGTGGCGTCGATTTCGGCGATGTATTTGTCGGTCAGCTCCTGCACCTCGTCGGCCCACATGTGATGCTCGTCCTGGCCCATCTCGTGGTCCTTCTCCATGCGCTTCAGCTTGTCCATGCCGTCACGGCGCACATTGCGCACGGCAACGCGGGCCTGCTCGCCATATTTATGGGCAACCTTGGAGAGCTCGACGCGGCGCTCTTCGTTGAGCTCCGGGATCGGGATGCGCAGGAGCTGGCCATCGATCACCGGATTGAGGCCCAGATCCGAGTTGCGGATCGCCTTCTCGACCGCGGACACATTCCCCTTGTCCCACACCTGGACCGAGATCATGCGCGGCTCGGGCACGTTGATGGTGGCAACCTGATTGAGCGGCATTTGCGCGCCATAGACTTCGGCCGTAATCGGCTCCAGCAGACTGGTCGAAGCCCGTCCGGTCCGCAATCCCATGAATTCGTGCTTCAGCGCTTCAACCGCGCCCTTCATGCGCCGTTCGATGTCGGCTAGGTCCGGTTCACTGCTCATGATGCTTGCTCCTCCCCGATGATGGTGCTCATCCCCTCCCCTACGAGAACGCGGCCGAATTCACCCTTCTCCAGGATGCTGAAGACCAGAATCGGGATGCCGCTGTCGCGTGACAGCGTGATCGCGGACGCGTCCATCACCTTAAGATCGTTGCGTAACACATCCATGTAGCTGAGCTTATCATATCTGGTGGCTTCCGGGTGCAGCTTGGGATCCGCGGAATAAACGCCGTTGACCTGCGTGCCCTTGAGCAGTGCGTCACAGTTCATTTCGGCGGCCCGGAGCGCCGCGGCGGTATCCGTGGTGAAGAAGGGATTGCCGGTGCCGGCGCCGAAGATCACCACCCTGCCCTTCTCCATATGCCGGATGGCGCGGCGGCGCACATAGGGCTCGCAGATCGCCGACATGGGTATGGCCGAAAGCACGCGGGTATCCACCTCCTGTGCTTCGAGCGCGTTTTGAATGGCCAGCGCGTTTATGACCGTGGCCAGCATTCCCATATAGTCGCCGGAGGCGCGGTCGATACCGGACGCCATGCCCTGGATACCGCGAAAGATGTTACCGCCGCCGACGACGACACAGACCTCGGTGCCGGCGTCGCGGACCGATTTGATTTCGCCGGCGATGCGCCGCGCCGTGTTGGGATCGATGCCATAGGGCTGCTCACCCATCAGCGCTTCGCCGGAGAGCTTTAAGAGTACGCGACGGAATTGGTGGCCATCGGCCATTCGTTCTCCTCTCGCCCCGGCCAAAAATTCGCCAGAGATTAGCGGCAACGCCGCCTATTGACTACCGGAAGTTGGCGATTTTCCGGCAGGATCGTGCTTTGCCCCCGCGATCAGATGCCGGCCGCAGCCTTTACCTCCGCCGCGAAGTCGTCTTCCTTTTTTTCAACGCCCTCACCGAGCGCAAATCTGACAAAGCCGCCGACCGTGATTTCGCCGCCGAGCTCCTTGCCGCGGGCCTCCAGAAGCTTCGCGATCTTGGACTCCCCGTCGATGACCGAGGTCTGCTGCAAGAGCACCACCTGCTCGTAGTATTTGCGCAACCGGCCTTCGATCATCTTCCCGATAATGTTGTCCGGCTTGCCGGAGTCGCGCGCCTGCTCGATCAGGACCTGCCGCTCGCGTTCGATCAGCGCCGGGTCCAGATCGCCCACATCGAGCGCTTGCGGATTCGCAGCAGCGACATGCATGGACAATTCCTTGCCAAGCTGGGCAAGCCCGGCCGCATCGGCCGCCGAGTCCAGCGCCACCAGAACGCCGATCTTGCCAAGCCCGTCGGCGACCTTGTTGTGCATGTAGTGAGCAACGGCACCCTGATCGACGGACAACGCCGCCATCCTGCGAATGGTGATGTTTTCCCCAATGGTTGCGACCAGGTTGGTCACCTCTTCCGCCACCGTGCGATCCGAATTGGGGTATCCGCAGGCCAAGACCGTGTCGAGGTCGCCGTCATTGGCCAGCGCAAGGTCGGCAACGGTTCTCACGAATGACTGGAAATCTTCGTTCCGGGCAACGAAGTCGGTTTCGGAATTGACTTCGACAATCGCGCCGGCCTGACCGGAAGCGCTGATCCCGACCAGACCTTCCGCCGCGACGCGGCCGGACTTCTTCGCCGCTGCCGCAAGACCCTTGGTGCGCAACCAGTCAACCGCGGCTTCCATGTCGCCGTCGGTCTCGCTCAGTGCGGTTTTGCAGTCCATCATGCCCGCGCCGGTCTTCTCGCGGAGCTCTTTCACCATCGCTGCAGTGATCTGTGCCATATCTCTTTTCCCATCTCAGGTTCTTGTTTTAACGCACTGTTATATAATGCCTATTTCTCTGCGGCCTTTTTGGCAGGAGCGGCCTTCGCCGCGGTCTTGGAAGTCGTGCTGGCCTTGGCCGCCGGTTTCTTGGCGGCGGCGGCTTTGGTCGTCGCCGGCTTTTTGGCGGCCGGTTTTTTTGCCGCGGTCGTTTTTGCAGCCGTCGTCTTTGCCGCCGGTTTTTTGGCCGTAGTGGTCTTAGTCGTGGTGGTTTTGGCCGCGGGCTTTTTTGCCGGTGCGGCCTTCTTGGCCGGAGCCGGCTTTTTTGCCGGGGCCTTCTTCGCCGACGCAGCCTTTGCGGCCGGCTTGGCAACCGGTTCCTCCGCAGGCTTCTCCTCCGGCTCCGCCTTTTTGGCTTCAGGCTTTTCTTCTGCCTCCGCCTTTTCCTCGGCCGCCGGCTCTTCGGCGGGCACCTCTTCCGTCTTGGCGGCCTCGGCCGGTTCCGGCGCCTCGGAGGCCTCCTCAGCCGGCGCGGCTTCCGGCTTATCGGCCTTATCGGCGCCCTCCAGCGCCTCGGCCTCGGGCCCGTCCATCTCCCCGACATCGACACCCTGCGACGTCAGCTCGGCCTGGATGCCGTCCAGCACGGCGCTGGAAACCAGCTCGCAGTAAAGCTTGATGGCGCGCGACGCATCGTCGTTGCCCGGCAGCGGGAAGGTAATCCCGTCCGGGTCGCAATTCGTGTCGAGCACGGCGACGACAGGGATGCCCAGCGAATTCGCCTCGCGGATGGCGATTTCCTCGCGATTGGTATCAACCACAAACAGGATGTCGGGCAGACCGCCCATATCGCGAATGCCACCCAAAGACCGCTCCAGCTTGTCGCGCTGGCGGGTCAGCTGCAGCCGCTCCTTCTTGGTCAGGCCCAGATCTTCCTGCGCCAATTGCTCATCGAGCGCCTTGAGTTGGGTAATCGACTGCGAGATCGTCCGCCAATTGGTCATCATGCCGCCGAGCCAACGGTGATTGACGTAGTATTGGCCACAACGCTTGGCGGCGTCGGCTATAGAATCCGAGGCTTGCCGCTTGGTACCAACGAAGAGCACCCGGCCGCCGGAGGCGACCACGTCGCGGACCTGCCTCAGCGCCCGCTCGGCAAAGGGGACGGTTTGCGACAGATCGAGAATGTGGATACCGTTGCGAACGCCGAAAATATACGGCGCCATCTTGGGATTCCAACGGTGGGTCTGGTGACCAAAGTGAACGCCGGCTTCAAGGAGCTGGCGCATAGAGATATCCGGCATTGCCATGCCTAATTCCTTTCCGGTTCTGCCTCCGCGGGTTGGTAACCGGATCGTCCGGCACCGGAAATCGGCCGATGGCCATGTGCCCGCGTGCGAAGTGCGCCTCCCTTAATCTCAGGTCGGCGATAAATCAAGAGATTGTTTGTTCAACGCTGCCGTTCATGGTTCGACAAGCTCACCACGAACGGACTTCCAACTCCGTTCGCCCTGAGCTCGTCGAAGGGCGGGTAGCACGGCTAGCGGGGTTTTTCGACGGCCAGGTCGCGGTGAACGCCCTCGGTGACGCCGAAACCGGCCTCGGCCGGGATCGAAAGCCTGCGCTCGCCGCCTTCAAGGCTGATGACGGGCGTGACCGGAATGATGCTTCGCCGACCGGCCTGGGCGATCGCTTGCGCCGCGGTCTCGGCCTCGGCGAGCCGCAGCAGGTTGAGCCGCGTCGGGAACATCAGCGCGACGTCGTCATTTTCCCAGGCGTCGAGGGTCTCCGCCGGCGAGATCCATCTGAGGTCGGCCGCCTCGCCGCCGCGGCGCGAGATTTCCTGGTCACGCGGCGCCTCGACAATAAAGAACTCCGTATCGTAGCGCTTGTAGACCGGCTCCGGCGTAATCCAGTGGGAGAACAGGACCAGACGGCGGGGCAAGGGCTCAAGCCCCTCCCGCCGGATCATGCGATCGAAGCCCTGGCCGCCGGAAATCAGGCCGCCGCGATAACGCCGTTCCAGCTTCTTGAGCTGCGCGTTCGAGACCATGCCGCGCCGTCCCTTTGGCGCGAGAATCAGCAAGCCGGCCTCTTCGAACAGCTCCCGGACCGCGGCAACGCGAAAGGCCAGCGCCTCCCGCGACATCGCGAGCGCGCCTCTGGACCACCGCTTCCAGCCTGGCCGCCAGTCCGAAGATTCGACCCCGCCACCCGGGAAGACCACGGCACCCGGTGCGAAGCGCGACGAGCCGGGGCGCTCCATCATCAGCACCTCAAGGCCCTCCGGCCCGTCGCGAACAACGAGAATGGAGGCGGCGGGGCGCGCCGGCGCCGGCGTCCGGGCTGCGTCGGGCACGGGGCTCAAACCTCGCGCGCGTCGACGACGCCCTTGACCGCGAGGATGGCGTTCCTGACCGGCGGCGTGATCTTATGGCGCCCGCCAAGCTCGACGATCGCATCCTTCTCCTGATCCATGGGCAGGACCAGGCTGACCCGGCCCCGGCCACCCTTGTGGCGCGACAGCGCCGCCCGCACCGCATCGAACGCCTCCGGCCCCGAGACGTAGATGCGCAGGCCCGTCGCGGCCCTGAGCGCCACGTCGTCGAGCGGCTCAATGGTCTGCGCGATCAGACGCAGGCTGTCGCCGTCCTGCCCCGGATCGACGGTGACCGTGACCAGCACCGGGCCGCCGCGCTCGGCGAGCTCGCGCGCCTGGTCGAGAAGGCGGCTGAAGATCAAGACCTCGTAGCCGCCGGATGCGTCAGAGAGGCCGAGATAGGCGAATCCCCTGCCCCCCTGCCGCGACTTGCGCGCTGAGAAGGAGTCCACCGCGCCGGCAAGCCTGACCGCCTGGCCGACATAGTTGGGGTCGAAGAGTGCTTCTTGGCCGCTGATAACGCCGTGATCGGCCAGCATGGCGGCATAGGTATCCAAAGGATGGGCGGACAAGTAGAAGCCCACGGCGTCATATTCACGCTTGAGACGTTCCGCCTCCTCCCACTGCGGCGCAGACGGCAAGGCCGGTCGTTCGACCTCGGCTCCGGCCATGGCGAAGAAGCTCTGCTGGGCGCTGGCTTTTGCGTCGGCGTAACCATGCGCGTGCTTGAGCAGCAGTTCGACCGAATCGAAGACCTGCTCCCGGCTCGGATTGAGGCTGTCAAAGGCGCCCGCGGCGGCCAGACCCTCGAGCGCCCGCTTGTTCACCAGGCGCGGATCGAGCCGCTCGGCGATATCGAACAGATCGGCGAACGGGCCGTTCTCCTTGCGCTCGGCCACCAGCGCCGCCATCGCCTTCTCGCCGACATTGCGGATGGCAGCCAGCGCATAACGGATGGCAAGTCCGCCATTGCCCGCGGCCGGCTCCACGGAAAAGGCTACATCCGAGTGGTTTATGCTCGGCAAAAGTAAAGGAATATCAATACGTTGAAGCTCTCTCTTAAAGCTTGCCAACTTGTCCGTATTGTGCATGTCGAGCGACATCAGCGCGGCCATGAACTCGACCGGATAATTGGCCTTGAGATAGGCGGTCTGATAGGCGACCAGCGCATAGGCGGCGGCGTGGCTCTTGTTGAAGCCGTAGCCGGCGAACTTCGCCACGAGCTCGAAGATAAAGGCCGCCTTGTCTTCATCGACGCCCTTTTCCTTGGCGCCCTCGACGAAACGCTCGCGCTGCGCGTCCATCTCCGCCTTGATCTTCTTGCCCATGGCGCGGCGCAAGAGGTCCGCCTCCCCGAGGC
>JAKSBY010000751.1 GCA_022360855.1 Sphingomonadales bacterium
CAATCTCATGCCCTGCGTGTTTCCGGTGCTCAGCCTGAAGGCGCTGGCCCTTGTGCGGCTGTCGGAGCACACGCCGGGCGCGGCGCGGGCCGACGGCCTCGCCTATACGGCGGGCGTGGTTTCCAGCTTCCTGGTGGTCGCCGCGGCGCTGATTGCCGTCAAAGGGGCCGGTGAGGCGGTGGGCTGGGGCTTCCAGCTCCAGTCCCCGGTCTTCGTGCTGGCCATGGCGTTGATCTTGTTTGCCGTCGGTCTGAGTTTTACCGGCCTGTTCTCTCTTGGTACGGTTTTTGCCGGGCTCGGGCAGGGGTTGGCCGAGCGCAAGGGGCCGGCCGGCTCATTCTTTACCGGCGTGCTGGCGACCCTGGTCGCAACGCCCTGCACGGCGCCCTTCATGGCCCCGGCGCTCGGCTTTGCGCTTACGCAGCCCGCATTGCTGGGGCTCGTCATCTTCGCGGCGCTCGGATTCGGCCTGGCGCTGCCCTACCTGCTGATCAGCTTCCTGCCGCCGGTGGCGCGGCTTTTACCCAAGCCCGGCGCCTGGATGGAGACGTTTCAGCAATTCCTCGCTTTCCCGATGTTCCTGACCGTGATCTGGCTCGTCTGGGTGCTCGGCCGGCAAACCGGGGCCACGGTCAGCGCATTGGCGCTGGTCGGCATGGTCGCGCTGGCCTTCGCGATCTGGGCCTGGCGCAGGGTCGGTGGGCTGACGGGCAGGGGCCTCGCTATCGCGGCATCCGGCGCCTGGCTGATCTTGGCGGCGCAATTCCTGGCGCCCATGACGCCGGACCCTGCCTCTTCGCAGGCCGAAATTGCCTATGAGGCCTATTCCGAAGCGCGCGTCGCCGAGCTCCGCGCGGCCGAGACTCCGATCTTCGTAAATTTCACCGCTGACTGGTGCATCACCTGCCTGGTCAACGAGCGGGTCGCCCTGTCGACGCCTGAAGTCGTGGAGTTCTTCCGGTCGCGGAATATCCACGCGCTCAAGGCCGACTGGACGAATCGCAGCCCGGAGATCGCCGGCAAGCTGGCTGAATTCGGCCGCAGCGGCATCCCGCTTTACCTGTTCTACGCGCCATTATCGCCCGAGCCCCTTATCCTGCCGCAGGTGCTCACGCCGGGCATGGTGGTTGAAAAGATAGACGAATCGCTGACAATCAAGCTCGCAGAAGAACGTGGAGGTTCCTGATGTTTCGTGACTTTGTTGCTGTTGCCTTTACCGCCGCCTCGTTGGCGTTTGCATTGCCGGCTCAGGCCACGCCAAAGCCGGGCAGCCCGGCGCCCGGTTTCACCGGCGTCACGAGCAAGGGGCAGGAGGTTTCGCTGTCCGATTTCGCCGGCCGGAAGGTCATCCTGGAATGGACCAATCACGACTGCCCCTATGTGCGCAAACACTATGAGTCCGGGAACATGCAGGAATTGCAGGAGGACATGACCGCCGACGGCGTCGCTTGGATCACGATCATTTCGTCGAAGCCCGGCAGCCAGGGCTATGTCGAGGCCGAGGAGGCGAACGCGCTGACCACGTCGCGAGGTGCGGCGCCGGATCATGTGGTGCTGGACCCGGAAGGCATCATCGGCCGCGATTACGATGCGCGCACCACCCCGCAGATGTTCCTCATCGATGAGGCGGGAACCCTGCTCTATATGGGCGCGATCGACGACCAGCCCTCAAGCCGCAGGAATACCGTTCCGATAGCCCACAACTATGTGCGCGCGGCCTATGCCGAGATCATGGAGGGCCAGCCGGTGAGCATGGCCGCCACCAAGCCCTACGGCTGCTCGGTGAAGTATTGAAATTTGGCTTCCAAAAAAGGGGGCGTTACCCATTTTAGAATTCCGTTCGTGCTGAGCTTGTCGAAGTACGAGCGGCCGCTCACCCTTCGACAAGCTCAGGGCGAACGGATTTTCCCAAAAAAGGATAGCGTCCCCTTTTAGGGCGCAGTGGGTGAGGGGCGACCACATGCCGCTTCCCCGAATCGGGCGAATTGCCGTATAAGGCGGACGAAACACCCAGTTCGGGAGGGGGCCATGAGTGGAAACAACCTGCTTTTTCTGGGGCTCGCGCTTTTTATGGTGCCGCATCTTTTGGGCGGGATGCACGCCGTCCGCTCGGGCATCGTCGGCGCCATCGGTGATCTTGGTTACAAGGGCGTGCACTCCGTCCTGTCGCTGATCGGCCTCGTGCTTATCGTCATCGGCTTTGGCGGGCGGGAATTCGTCCCGGTCTACGAACCGCCGCTGGCGCTCAGGCCGGCGCCACTCGTCCTCATGCCGCTGTCGTTTATCCTGTTTTTCGGCGCCTATCTCGGCGGCTTCAAGCGGATCACCCGCCATCCCATGGCCTGGGGCATCGTGCTGTTTGCCGTCGCGCATCTCCTGGTCAA